>QHUE01000180.1 GCA_003221825.1 Gemmatimonadota bacterium | reverse complement strand
CGCGAAGCACTCCGGACTCACCCAGCGGTCATTGATTAGCAGCAGATTATCCGCCACCTGCGTCACTGCGCTCTTCAGATGGAGACAGCCGGTCACCGGAACGGGGATCACTTCATAGCCCCACACGCTAAGGTGCGTGTCGAGCTGGGCAATCCCCTCGTGGTTCGTGCGTGACGACAGACCGACATAAATCTTTCGTCCCACGGCCATCACATCCCCGCCATCGAGCGTGCCGGGCGGCTGGATCCGTTGCAGCGACTGTACGCGCTCAAGACCCTGGCCATGGATTCGATTTCCGGCCGCCGCGAGGGAGCGCCTGGCCGCGTGATGATCGCGACGTCGTCGAGCACGAGCGCGGTATCCTCGACAAAGACTGCGTCCGGCAGCGTCGGTTCTTCCGGCGCCCGGATAACCCGAGCGCCAAGCGAGCGCAGCACCGCCTCGTAACGCTCGTGGTCGGCGATCGCCTTGGCGACATCGATGGGATCGCGCGGGAGGTTTTCTTCTCGTCCCCTCAAAAGGAGTGCGCGCTTGTCATCCTGAGCGGAGCGCGCGGAACGCGCGCGAAGCGAAGGACCTGCTTTGAGGACCGCTAATCTCCGAAGTTCGCCAGCCGGACGTCGAGCACGTCCGGCAATCCCTGCAGCTTGTCGAGCACCCCGTTGGTCAGCGCCTGATCGACGTTGATCGCGGCCAGCGCATCGCTCGGTCCCTGCCCTGCACCGCCCTGCGGCGCGCGGCGGGCCTGGTGATAGCTCGCGATGTTGATGCCGGCGCTCCCAAGCGCCGAGCCGACGCGTCCGATCACGCCGGGGACGTCGCGGTTGCGGATCACCAGCATCCAGCCGTCAGGCACCACGTCCACGTGATAATCGTCGATGCGTATCACCCGCCCGTGACTGTCCCCGATGAGCGCGCCGGTGACCCGCACGCGGCCGCGCGCCGTGTCGACCTTGACGCCGATCGACGTCTCGAACCCGCTTTCCGGCGCGCCCGTCCGCGTGCCGAGCTTGATGCCTTTCTCTTCTGCCAGCACCTGTGCATTCACCAGGCTCACCGGGCCGGCGTTCATCGCCGCGAGCAGGCCCTCGAGCGCCGACACGAGCACCGGCCGCTGCGCCGCTTCTTCCTTTCCTCCATAAGCGACTTCGACCGCTTTCACCGGTCCTTCCGCGAGCGCGAGCGCCAGCCGGCCCAACCGGCGCGCGAGATCGAGCATCGGCGCCAGCCGCCGGAGCAGGTCGCCGCCCATCCCAGGCACGTTGATCGCGAACGAGAGATCGCCGGCCACCAGCGCCTCACGGACGGCGTTGCAGATCTCCGTCGCCACACGCTCCTGGGCCTCGGCGGTCGAGGCCGCGAGGTGGGGCGTCAGGATGACGCGATCGAGCGACCGCAGTGGCGAGTCCGCGGGGAGTGGCTCGACCGCGAAGACATCGATGGCCGCTCCGCCGATGCGCCGCTCCTTGATCGCCTCGGCGAGCGCCGTTTCATCCACCAGCTCACCGCGTGCGGTGTTGATCAGCACCGCGGTCGGCTTCATCAGCTTGAGGCTGGCCGCGTCGATGAGGTGGTGAGTCTGGTCGGTGAGCGCGACGTGCAGCGTGACGACGTCGGCCGCGCGCAGCAGCGCTTCCAGGGACAGCAAGCGGACGTGCAGCTCACCGGCGCGCTCGGGCAGCAGGTAGGGATCGTGGCCGACGACCTGCATGCCGAACGCGCGTGCCAGCTGCGCGACGTGCCCGCCGATCCGGCCCAGGCCGACCACGCCCATGGTCTTGCCGCGGAGCTCAGTGCCTTCGAAGCGCTTGCGATCCCATTCACCGCGCCGCATCGCCGCCGCGGCATCCGGGATACGCCGCACCAGCGCCAACAACAGCCCCATCGCATGCTCGCCCGCGCTGACGGTGTTGGCGCCGGGCGTGTTCATCACGGCGATGCCGCGCCGTGTCGCCGCCGGCACGTCGATCGTGTCCACACCGGTGCCCGCGCGCGCGACCACGCGCAGGTGCGGCGCGTGCGCCATGAGGGCGGCGGTGACACGGGTCTCGCTGCGCACGATGAGGGCGTGCGCGCCGGCGATCGCCTTGTCCAGCTCCGCCGGCTTCCCGGCGACGTCGACGACTTCGATATCGGGCGTTTGGGAGAGCAAGTCGACGCCGCTTTTCGCCACACGATCGGCCACGACGACGCGCCACGTCATTCCAATGCCCGGCCGATCAGCGGCAGCAGCTCATCAAGCGCCGCGACGGTGTGATCGCCCATGTGGCCGATGCGAATCGTCGAGTCCTTGAGGGCGCCGTAGCCCGCGCCGATCGTCCATCCCTGCTGCTTCAGCGCCCCGACGACGTCCTTAGAGTGCTTCCCTTCGGGCAGCCGCAGGCACGAGACGGTCCAGCTGTGGCGGCCCTCGCGCGGCAGGAACTTCACGCCGTGCTCGGCGCTCCACGCCTCGACACGCCGCCGCATGGCGTCATGCCGCTTCCACCGGGCCTCGATCCCACCTTCGCGCTCGATCCGCGCGAGCTGCACTTCGAGCGCGTACAGCAGCGAGACCGCGGGCGTGTTCGTCGGCTGGAATTTCGTCGTCGCCGTCAGGAAGCTGATCAGGTCGAAGTAGGCGCCGCGTTCCTCGAGTGTCTTGGCGCGACTCACCATCCGCTCCGACGCGACGCCGAGCGCCAGCCCCGGCGGCAGCGCCAGCGCTTTCTGCGAACCCGTGAACGCAAAGTCGAGCTTCCAGGCGTCGGTTTCCACCGGCGAGCCCACCATCGACGTCACGCAGTCGACCAGCAGCAGCACGTCGTCGAATTCCTGGACCACCTCGGAGTATCCGGCGACGTCCTGGAGCACGCCGGTCGACGTCTCGGAATGCACGCAGGTCACCGCATCCACGGGCGTGCGCTTGAGCGCATCACGCAGCATGTCGGGCTCGACGGCCGCGCCGAGCGGTACGTCGAGCCGGATGCACTCTTTGCCGCACGCGCCCACGATCCCTGCGAACCGCTCGCTAAAAGCGCCGTTGACGAGCGACAGCGCGCGCCGCCGCACGCCGTTGCGGACCGCCATCTCCATGAAGCCCGTCGCCGAATTCGTGCCGACGAAAACCGGCCGCGCCGTACGACACACCGCGCCGAGCTTGGGCGCGACGGTCTGGAGCAGCTTCTCCATCGCGGACGAGCGATGCCCGATCATCGGCCGGATCATCGCTTCGAGGACTTCGGGGTGGACGTCGGTCGGGCCCGGCAGGAAGAACTTGCCGAACGTGGGCACGGCGACAGCGTGGGTCGGAACCGATGCGGTGGATGTCATGCGCTGGCTCGCTCGAGCTCTTCGACGAGCCCGCCCATCACCACTTCGCTGGTCTTCACGAGCCGCACGCCCTCCTCACCCCACTCCTTGAGCAGGTGCTCGGCGACGTCCCGATCGATCGGCTTCATGGCGTCCACCACCGCAAAGAGACGCACCTGCGGCCGATGCTGGAGCAGGCCTTCGATCGCGTACTTGTCGCACACGTCGAGCGCCACGCCGTACAGCACGATGTCGTGCGGGTTCAGCGCATCGAGGACCGGGAGAACATTGGGATTGGAGAAGACGTCGAAACGGTGCTTATGGAAGAGGATGTCGCCGCGATGATTGCGAACGCGCGCGGTGAGCGCCGCAGCATCCTGCGGGTCCGGCTCGATGACGAGGGGGTCCCGCAGGGTGGTCTCCGCGATCTTCCGCTGGCCCGGCGTTCCCCGCAGGCAGTGGGGCGGAAACGTGGCCTTCCAATCGGGGTTGGCGGAGATCTCGGGATGCTCCTGGACGTGGTCGTCGGCACTGGCCACGATGCGGATGGCGTGTCCGTGCGCAAAGTCCGTGAGCTTGCGGAGATTGGGAATCAGCTGCTCGGCATCCGGCACGTACAGCTTGCCGTCCGCTTTCATGAAATCGTACTGGGTGTCAACGTCCCAGAAGATAACGCGAGATGTAGGCATGGGACGGGAAATCTAGATCGGGCTAAAGCGTCAGCGCTACGGCCACCTCGTCACAGGCGTGCTGCCGCGGGCAGCGCGCGCAGTCGGCCCAGACTTTGAGGGGGAACTGCTCCTTCTCCGCGACACGGAAACCCAGACGTATGAAGAACAGGGGTTTGCGCGTCAGGCCGAATACCTCGGTCAGGCCCAGTGCGCGCGCGTCCACGAGCAGCGCCTCGACGAGCGCCTTCCCCACGCCCCGCCCCTGCTGGTCGTCACGCACCGCTAGCCCAGCGATTTCCGCGAGCCCGGTGCTGTAGACCTTGAGGCTGCCGGTACCGACCAGGCTGCCGTCCGGCGTCTCGGCGACGACGTACTCCTTGATGTGCCGGCACAGGTCGTAGTTGGAGCGCGGCAGCAGATCGCCGGTCGCTACGAACGGCGCCATCAGCACTTCCATCGCCGCGACATCGGCGAGCGTGGCCGGGCGGAGCTTCGTCGCGGTCCCGACAGACAGGCTGGTCAAGCGAGCACCTCTTCGAGAATGGTGACGCCGCGCGCGAGTTCCTCCCGCGTCACCGTAAGCGGCGGAACGAGGCGAATTACCGTGGGGCTGGCCGTGAGCACCAGCAGATGGCGCTCGCGCGCAGCGGCGACCACCGGCGCCGCGACCTCGTTGAGCTCGAGCCCCCACATCAGCCCGCGCCCACGTGCCTCGCGCGCGCGCGGGCTGGCTGCGGCGAGCTGGCTCAACCGTTGGCCGAACCATTCGCCCTTGGCGCGCACCGCGGCGAGAAAATCGGGCTCGGCGATCGCGCGCACGACATCGAGCGCCACACTCGCCACGAAGGGTCCGCCGCCGAACGTCGTGGCGTGGTCGCCGGGCGCGAGTGCCGCAGCGATCGCGTCATTGACGAGGATCGCCCCCATCGGCAGGCCGCCCCCGAGCGGCTTCGCCAGCGTGTACATGTCGGGGACCACGCCCGATGCCTCGGAGGCAAACAAGGTCCCCGTGCGGCCGAGGCCGCACTGCACTTCGTCGAAGATCAATGCGGTGCCCGTTTCACTGCACCGATTCCGTAAGAAGACCAGAAACTCATCCGCGACGGGGCGCACTCCCCCTTCGCCCTGCACCGGCTCGATGATGACGGCGGCCGTGCGCTCGGGCGTGATGGTGCGCTCCGCGGCCTCAACGTCGCCGAGCGGAATGATGCGCGCAAACTTGAATGCGCCCTCGTTCGCTTCGGCGCCCGAATTGCAGAAGAACGCCAGGCCGCCGAAGGACTTCGTGAGCTCGGCCGCGAGCCGTTCGCCCGGCTCCGTCCGATACAGGTTCGACACATGGATCAGTCCGGCGTCGAGCGCCCGCAGGACGGCGTCGCGAATTACGGGGCTGTTGTAGCCGAGGGCGTTGACCGCGATGCCGGCGACGAAGTCGAGGTAGCGCGTGCCGTCCTCGGCGATGAGCTCCGACCCTTCGCCGGCGACGAACAGCGGCCCGACGCGCGCATAGACCCCCAGGAGTGCCGAGGCGTCTGACGTCGTCAGGGGAAGTGTCACGCGGGTTGAGCTGCCGGAGCTGGAGGAGCCGCGAGAAGGCGGGTGCCGGCGGTGGCGTGCGCGAACATGTCGAGATCGCCAATCCGTACGGCCCGAACACCCGCCCCGAGCGCTTGCGCGGCGGCGCGCAACTTGGCGGCCATGCCGCCCGTCGCAACGCCTCCCTCAATTCTCGTCTCGATTTCGGCGGCCGCAAGGGTGGGCTGCGTGACGCCCGCGATAGCCACGCCCGGCACGTCTGAAACGAAGAGCAGCTCCTGCGCACCCAACGCTGCGGCAATCGCTGCCGCCGCCTGGTCGGCGTTGACGTTGAGCGGCCGCACCGGCGTCGCGAGCGAGGGAGCTACCGGGGCCACCACGGGGGTCAGTCCCGCGAGCAGGAGGCTCTGGAGCAGCGACGCCCGTACACTGACGATCTCGCCGACATCACCGAGCGCTGTTCCGTTTTGGAGCGGCTGCGCACTCAGCAGGCCGCCGTCCACGCCCGACAATCCGATCGCATCGAGACCGGCCGCACGCAGCGCGGTCACCAGGAGCCGGTTCATCGGGCCGCCCAGGACCATTTCAACCAGCTCCGCGATTTCCGGGGTGGTCACGCGCAGGCCGTCGCGCTGCTCGACCGGCAGGCCGAGCCGGCGCGACCACGTGGTCACGGCCTGGCCGCCGCCATGCACAACCACGACCGGGCCGATCTTGCTCAAAGCACGGGCGCACTCGGCGACCCATGCGGGCCGATCGAGCTCGTTGCCGCCGATTTTGACGACGCGCACGTTCAGCATGCTCGACACTCTGAAGAGTGCGCCCAAGGAATCGCTGCCCTTAAGGGCAGTGCTTCATCGCGCACAGGCTTTAGCCTGTGTACTAGCACGCGAGTCCCGCCGTTTCTGGGAGCCCGAGCATCACGTTCATATTCTGGATCGCCTGTCCCGCCGCGCCCTTCACGAGGTTGTCGATCGCGGCGATGACGGTGAGGCGAGGCCGGCGCACGTCGGCAACTTCCGCGACGCCGATCGCCACGCGGTTGCGGTACACGACGTCCTTGAGGGACGGCAGCGCGCCGTGCATCACCTGCACGCAGGGCTCGGCGTCGTAGGTCGCGCTGTAGAGGCCCTCGGCGGTCGATTGATCGAGCACGCGCGTCAGCGGCACGTGAATCGTTTCGAGAATGCCGCGCTTCACCGGCAGGAGATGCGGCGTGAACACGAGGTCGCCCGTAAATCCCCCCTCGCGCGACAGCGATTGCTTCAGCTCGGCGAGATGGCGGTGCGTGTTGCCGATCGCGTACGCCCGATAATCCTCGGCGACTTCCCCGAACAGCAGCTCGCGCTTGGGATTGCGCCCGGCACCGGTGACACCGGAGGCCGCGTCGATGATGACCTCGCGCGACGGATCGATCAGCCCAAGCTGCGCCAGCGGAATCAAGGCCAGCAAGGCGGCCGTCGGATAGCATCCGGGATTCGCGACGAGCTCGGCATCGGCGAGCCGCGGCCGCGTGAATTCGGTCAGCCCATAGACCGCGTCGGGCGAAAGGCGGAAGTCCGCCGAGAGATCGACGGTCCGCTTGCCGCCGGCGCGCGCTTCGTTGACGTACCGGGCGGACACGCCGTGCGGCAACGCCGACAGAATGATCTCGGCCTGCTGCCAGGGCGCGTCGTCAGCCTTGGTGAGCTCGTGCCCGTCGACCCACTCGCCGGCCGCCGACTCGGCGGTCGCAAACGCCACCGTGGCGTCCGGGTGGCCATGCAACAGCCGCAGGAGCTCCTGACCGACATAGCCGGACGCCCCCAGCACGCCGACCGGGATAGATGCATGATTATTCATTTGAGCGGAAAATTATGCAGACGCCAGGGCGTACGCAAGATGTAGGGGCGCAGCATGCTGCGCCCCTACGTTACCCGTTCCAACCTCGGATTCGGCCGGTACGACCGCCCCACTTTGGCGGACGGCTTCCCCTCGAGCATCACGACGTCGGCCGTGAAATCGAACCGTCCCTGGAACAGGCTCGAGCCTACGCCGTACGCGTCGACCGGCACGCCCTGCTCCTCGAACTGGCGGATCTTGTCGACGGTGAAGCCGCCGGACACGACGATCCTCACATGCTTGAAGCCTTCCGCGTCCAGCGCGCGCCGGACGTTCCAGACGAGCTGGGGATTCACGCCGGTCGGCTTGAACGTCCCCATTTGTGGAATGACCGACTTGTCCACGAGCGTCTCCGACGTGTCGAGCCGGACGCCGTACAGCCGGTCGCCGAGCGCGCGCGCCACGGCGAGCGACGTCCCCACGCAGTCGTTGTCGAAATCCACCAGGGTGATGAGGCGAATCGCGGGGTCCGACTGATCGGCGAACTTGCGTGAGGCCAGAACGGTGTCACCGTTGTACGCGGCAATGAGCGCGTGGGGCACCGTGCCGATGCCCTCGGACCCCCACCATGATGCCTGGGCGTCGGTCGACACGCCGATCGCACCGGCGATGTGGGCGGCATAGCCGTCGCCCGTCTGGACCAGCCAGTGATCGTGGCGCGCCGGGAAGAACATGACTTCTTTGGGCTTCGCGGCCTGCACCACCTCGTGCGTGTTCGTTCCCACCCGCGTACGGCGCGCGAGGACGCCGAGGTAGAGCGTTTCGAGCACGGCGAAGGCATCGTAGGGTCCTTCGACGAGGAGCACCGTCTCCCACGGCTGGATCTCCTCGCCATCATAGAGCGCGTGCACCACGAGCTCGTCCCACCGCTCGGCGCACAACTTCAGGATCGCGATGGCTTCGTCGATACCGCCGAGGTACGCGTGGGATTTGCCGAACACCTGCATCGTGACGCGCGGCCGGTGGCGATCTTTGCGCAGCAGGTCCCGCGCGCGCACGAAGTATTTGTCGGAGTAGTAGCCTTCCCGCATCTTGTCGACCGGAAGGTGGAAGATCGAGGGGTCGAGCCGTTTCTTGCGCGGCGCCATCAGCGCGGGCCGGGCCAGGCGAAGGTCGCGGCCAGCGTATCCCCGGTCGGCAGCGGCAGCTGGCGCGCGATATTGTTGAGGCGCCCGCAGATCGTGCCGAGCGGCTCGAGCACGGCGGGCTGCGCAACCCGCAGGCAGACGATGTCGGCGTCGTGCGCGAGCGCGCGGTCGCGCGTCGATCGTGCCGGATCGGGGCGGGTGAGACTGACGACCAGCGTCGTGGCGCGTCCCTTCAGCACGAGCTGGATGAGGCGCGGCGGTTCGTCCGGAACCAGGTCAATCCCCCGCGGCGCACTCACGGTGTCGCCGCGCACCAGATTGAGGATCACGCGGGCGCGCCGCGGCCGCACCACCGCTTCGAGGCGAACATCGCGGGTCGAATCAACCAGGTCGAAAGCCTCCGCAGGACGCGCCTCGCCCCCGGCAAACTCCCGTTCGAGAATCAGCTCCACCCACGGCATCCCCGCCCGCGGCGACCCCCCCTGCCCGCCTTTGCCCGTCCCGAAAGGATAGATCCGCGCCGTATCGCTCCACGTCATGCGAACCTGCCGCCGGTAGGTGTCCTCTTCCCACAGCGGCAGGCCGCGGCGCGACCGACCCACCAGCCGCCGTGTCAAGAAATCCCCGCCGAGGGTCACGGTATCGCCGAACGCCGTCACCTGAAACAGCGCCTCAACTGCGGCGGTGTCGGTGCGAAGGGTGAGTCGCATGTCGCTGTCGAGGGGGCCGCTGACCGCGCCGCTCGCGAGGACGCGCGGCGTGACCGAGGCAGGCTCGATGACCCGAATCCGGTACGTGAGGCGTGTGCCCGGTCCCTGGAGTGCTGCGATCACGAGGAGGACGCTACTGAACGACAATGGTCCCACGCGTTTCCTCGAGTGTGCTGCCCCCGCCCGGCCCGCCCCAGCGGTGGCTCGCAAACCAGCCCCCGACGAGACCGGTCGCCAGCGCGACGACGACCCAGAGGGCCAACGTTCCCGCGCGAATCGTGGGGCGCGGCACGACAAACGCGTGCGGATTGCCCGCCGAGCGTGCCAGTGCGACGCGCACCTCGAGATGGCTGGCGCGGGCGCCCGCACAGTGCCCGCAGGTCGCCAGGTGCTTCGCGAGCGCGGCGCGCTCGACCAGCGACAGCTCGCCGTCCAGCTCGGCGTCGATCTGCGCGAGCCATTGCTCGTGCGTGGAATCTGCCATCAGACCTCCTCGCGCACGCGATAATGCAAGGCGCGGCGCTGCATCCAGCGCACCGCAAATGCGTCGACCAACGACCGCCACACGCGATTCCACATCCCGTACTTCGTCACGCCATGTTGCCGCGGCCGGTGACCGACCGGGACCTCGGTCACGGTGCCGCCCCGCATCTTGATGAGCGTCGGGAGAAAACGATGCATCCCGGTGAACAGGGGCAAGTCGCGCACGGCATCGGTGCGAAAGGCCTTGAGCGAGCAGCCCGTATCCCGGATCACTTCCCCGTTGAGCCGGTTGCGGACGCCATTGGCGATGCGGCTCTGCAGGCGCTTCCACGGCGTGTCCCGTCGCGCGGCCCGATAGCCGGCAACCGCGGTGACCCTCGTCCGCTGCAAGGTGTCGACGAGATTGGGGATGTCGGCGGGATCATTCTGCAGGTCGGCGTCCAGGGTAACGACGATGGGCGCCCGCGCGGCGCGAAAGCCGGCGGCGAACGCCGCGGTCTGACCGGCGTTGCGCTCGAACGCGATGATGCGCAGCTCGGGGTGGCGCTGCCGCAGTGCCTTGAGTGCCTCGAGGGTCCCGTCGGTCGAGCCGTCATCCACGACGATCACCTCGTAGCTACGGGGGCGGGGCGTGTTCTGCAGGGCGGCCGCGATCTCGGCAAGCAGCGGTGCGAGGTTTTCCCGCTCGTTATACGCGGGGACCACGAGCGAAAGCTCCACGGGGTGGGAACGATAGCAAGTTGACAGCCGCAAGACGAGTGGGTAAAACCGTGCATGCCCGAATCTTGGTCGCGTCGCGAGTTCCTGCGCTCCGCCGCCGGCGGTATGGCCGCGAGTGCCGCCCTGGGGATTCCACATCCGATGCGGCCACCGCGCCCGCTGCCGCCCGAATCCCGTTGGGCCGCGAAACCGGTCGCGATCGCGAGCGCCAACGGACTGCGCGCCGTGCAGAAGGCGTTCGACATGCTGATGCAAGGCGCCGACACGCTCGATTCCGTCGTCGAAGGCGTGAAGATCCAGGAGCTCGATCCCAACGACGACTCGGTCGGCTACGGCGGCCTGCCGAACGCCGAGGGCGTGGTCCAGCTGGACGCCTCCTGCATGCACGGCCCGACCAAGCGCGCGGGCGCGGTCGGCGCGCTCGAGAACATCAAGACGCCTTCGGAAGTCGCCAAGCTGATCCTCAAATACACGACCCACATCTTCCTCGTCGGCGAAGGGGCCAAGCGCTTCGCGCTCTCGTTCGGCTTTAAAGAGGAAGACCTGCTGACGGAGCATTCGCGCGAGGCGTGGCTGCGCTGGCGCGCCAACCTCAGTCCCACCGACAACTACCTCGACGTGCCCGACTCGGATCACCTCGTGGTGACCAAGACGGGGACGATCAACTGCGACGCCGTCACTCCGCAGGGCGATCTCTCGTCGGTCACTACGACGAGTGGCCTGTCCTGGAAGATTCCCGGCCGCGTGGGCGATTCCCCGATTATCGGGGCGGGCCAGTACTGCGACAACGACGTCGGGGCCGCGGGGTCGACCGGGCTGGGCGAAGCAAACATCAAAGTGTGTGGCGGGTTCTTGACGGTCGAGCACATGCGGCGCGGCATGAAGCCCACCGATGCGTGTCTCGAAACCTTGAAGCGCGTCGTCGCCGAAACGGAAGCGCGGCTGCTGGATCCGCAGGGCAAGCCGAAGTTCGATCTCGTGTTCTACGCGCTCACCAAGCGAGGCGAATTCGGGGCTGCGTCGCTCTATCCCAATCGCTTCGCGGCGCACGACGGCACCGAAGCCAAGATCCGCGACACGGCCTACCTATTCACACGCGCCTGACCGTGCTGCTCGTCGCGCTGGCCGGGGCGTCCCCGCTCGCCGCGCAGACTGAGGCGACCTCGAAGCATGCCTGGGTCGATCATCTCTACCCAATCGCCTACTACAGTTCGATCGACGGATTCTGGGGAGCCGGCCATTACGACTGGTCGAGTCCGATGGGGTTCGCGGACCGCCGGGAGCCCTATTTCGGACGGGTCGCGCTCGATATCGGTGCCAGCACACAGGGCAGCTACGCGTTCATCGTCGACGCGCAGGCGCCCGCCTACTGGGACGGCTGGCGGCTGGGACTGACGCTGAGCCTGACCCGCGCGAATCGACTCGGCTATTACGGCCAGGGCAACACGACGACGTTCGATCGCGATAGCACGGCGGGACGCTCGTTCTTTTACCGCGTCAGCCGAAAGACGCAGGGAGTGCGGCTCACCGTGCAGCACCGCGTGGCCGGTCCGCTGCGGGTGCTCGTGGGTGGCTCGCTCGAGCGCACCGCCTTTCGCGAACTGCCGGGCGAAACCGTCTTCGAGCGCGATCGCGTCGCGGGCACGATCCGTCCGGACGAGCTGCCATTCAGCGATGCGGTGGGCCGCGCGGGCATCGTACTCGACTGGCGTGATCTGGAGGTGGACCCGCACCGCGGTGTGTTCGCCGAGGCGCTCGTCGCTACGGGGCATGGCTACACACGGACGAGCGCCTCGATGCACATCTACGCGCACCCGCTCCAGCGGCTGATCCTCGCCGGACGGCTCGGGGGCGAAAGCATCACCGGCACCGCGCCGCTCGCGGTACAACAGACGATGGAAACGAGCGAGGGGCCGGTCGTTGCGCTGGGCGGCGTTCGCTCACTCCGCGGCTACTACGACGGCCGTTTCGTGGGGCCCGGCAAGATCGTCGGCGGCGTCGAGGCGCGGTACGGGCTCCTCTGGGCGCCGCGCCTGCTCGAGGTCAAGCTGTTTGCCTTTTACGATGCCGGGCGTGTGTTCGGTCCTGGCGAGTCGATTCGCCTCACGCGCCATGGCCTGCATGCGGCGCTGGGCGGCGGTGTGGCCGTCGCGCTTTTGCGCAATACGCTGCTGGTATTTGAGGGGGGCAAGGGGACCGAAGGGGCGCAACTTCAGTTTGCCACAGCATGGAGTTTCTGAGTCTCAGCTCACTTGTCTGATCTCCACTCCGCGCTGCTGTAAATCGTCGACGTACGCCTGAAACGGTACCGCCTCATCCGGCGTGTACACACCTGCTGAGCCGATCCGGCCATCCACCTGCATGACGCCGGTGATCGCCAGCGAGTAGCCGGTCGTGCGCATCATGGCGCTGATGCCCGTCGCTTCGTCGAAGTAATCGAGCAGCTGCCACGCGACGCGCTTGCCAGTCCGCCCCTGCACTTCCACACGCAACGCCACGAGATCGCGGCCGTTGGGCTTGGTGAGCTGGGGTGAGACCGCGGCGATGAATGCGTCGCGCGGCACGATCTCCATGCCTTTCATCTTCACTGGGTCCAGCGACAGGAGCCCCATCTCGCGGATTGGCCGCATGATCGCGGCGTGACCGGGGTAGCGGAGCGTCTTGTACTCCATCGTCCGCACCTTGCCCTGATACGCCCACGGCATGGTCGAGATGCCGCCACCGGTATGAAATGCCTCGAGCGTCCCGACGGGGCTCGGGAAGTCCACGTCCTCGAGCTCCGACAGGGCATCCACGCGCTGGGCGCGGCCTTCGCGCAGCACCCATGACGGCGTCGTGTAGTAATCGAGCGCGCCCTCGAGCGAGTAGACGATCTGATAGTTGAGCGGCGGCTCGGGCTTCTGCGGCAAGCCGCCCACGAAGATTTTGACGCTCTCGGCGTCGCCAACCCGCCTGATCCCCTCGGCCGCGATGATGTTGACCATTCCGGGCGCCAGGCCGCAGTCGGGAATGATCGAGACCCGTTTTTGCTGGGCCGCGGCGTGCAGCGTCTTCTGCTTCTGGACGATTTCGGTATTTCCACCCAGATCCGCGCCATGCAGGCCCATGGCGACCGCCGCTTTCGCGACCGGATAGTTGAAGTAGTACGGCAGCGCGTTCATGACCGCGTCATGGCCGCGCATCAACTTCCGCAGCCGGGGGCCG
>QHUE01000179.1 GCA_003221825.1 Gemmatimonadota bacterium | reverse complement strand
CGACCCCGAACGCTGCATCGTGTTCGTACAGTCGCACGTCGCGGAGCACAGCGAGCTGAACTGGCTGCTCAACGCGCACGGGGTCACGCCCCTCGGCGAGCTGGAGCGCCAGACCCAGTTCAAGGACAAGACCCAGCGTCAGGAGAGCGTGTCGGCAGGGTTGCTCAATTACCCCGTGCTCCAGGCGGCCGACGTCCTGCTCTATAAAGCTAGCCTCGTCCCGGTAGGTGAGGATCAGGTGCAGCACCTCGAGCTGATGCGCGAGATCGCCCGCCGCTGGAACGCGCGATATGGCGACCACTATTTCCCTGAGCCCCAGCCGCTGCTGACGAAAACGAAGCGCGTCCTCGGCCTCGACGGCAAGGCCAAGATGTCGAAGAGTTTGGGGAACACGATCGGCCTGTTCGAGTCCCCCGAAGCGATTTGGGAGAAGCTGCGGCCCGCCGCCACCGACCCGGCCCGCAAGACGCGGAAAGATCCCGGCACGCCGGAGATCTGCAACATCTTCACGTTGCACCACGGTTTTTCGCCGCCCGACACAGTCGCCGAGGTCGCGCAGAAGTGCCGCACCGCCGGCTGGGGCTGTCTCGATTGCAAGCGAGTGCTGGCGGATAACATGATCGCCGCCCTCAAACCGATGCGCGAGCGCGCCGAGGCGCTGAAGCGCGATCCGGCGGGCGTGCTGGCGCGTTTGCGCGCCGGCGCGGACAAGGCGCGCGCGCTCGCCCACCGCACGATCACCGAAGTGCGCGATCGCATGGGGTTCCTCAAGACCAATGCTGACTCAGATCATCGACATCTTTAAGCTCGAGCTGATGCTCCAACTCGGCCTCGCCTCGTTGCTCGGTGGGGCGATCGGGATGGAGCGTGAGCTCGGCGGCAAACCGGCGGGGCTGCGGACCAATATTCTCATCTGTATTGGATCGGTCCTCTATACGCATCTCTCCATCGCGATGGTCGGGGCCGCCACCGATCCGACGCGCGTGGCCGGCCAGATCGTCACGGGGGTCGGCTTCATCGGGGCGGGCACGATCCTGCACGCCCGGGGCGCGGTCGTCGGACTGACGAGCGCTGCCACCATTTGGGTCGTGGCGGCCATCGGCGTGGCGCTGGGGAGCGGCTTTTACCTCGAAGGTATCGCAACGACCCTGGTCGTCCTCGCGGTTCTCGCCGGGCTCGGCCGGGTCGAGAAGCTGGTCGAGCGCCAGTCGATGCGCTCGACCGTTTCGGTTCACGCGAGGCCGGGACCAACTGTGCTCGAGGATCTGGAAGGACTGGTCCGGCGCGCGGGGCTCGAGGTCAGCGCCGTGTCGAGCCGTCAGGAGAACGTCGATCTCGTGATCGACTTCGACATTCGCGGATCGAAGCGACTGCACGACCAGCTCATGATTACCTTGCTCCATCACGATCACGTGCGCACGGTCTCTACGGGGGAGTGAGCACTCGACGCCTGGTGATCGATCTCGCCTCGCCACGCGCCGCTTGGCGGATTCCGCGAGCACGCGTGGTCGAGATCACGAACGCGCTGGGCGCGGGATGGGACGTCATGGAGGTGAAGGCTCCCGCCGTTTCCGACGGTGACGGCGGCTCCGGGGGGTCTCCGGAAGCGCTTGCCGCGGTCCGCGGCGCCGAGATCTACCTGGGTTATGGGGTGCCGTCCGGGATCGCTGCGGCGGCGAAAGGGACGCTGCGCTGGGCGCACAGTGCCACCGCCGGCGTCGGCTCGAGCCTCGCGCACCTCGCCGGCAGCGGCGCCGTGCTGACGAACTCGGCCGGCGTGCACGCCGAGCCGATGGCCGACTGGGTGATCGCCGCGATCGCCTATTTCACGCGCGGCCTCGACCGCATGATCTCCGCCCAGCGCCAGGGCCGGTGGGCCAAGGAGGACTTCACCGACGGCGCGATCCCGATGCGCGAATTCTGCGATCTGCGGCTCGGCATTTTCGGGCTCGGGGGAATCGGGACGGCCGTGGCGCGGCGTGGGCTGGCGCTCGGCATGTCGGTCGCGGGAGTGCGGCGGCGGCCGGAGCGCGGCGGCCCTGCCGGCGCAAAATGGATCGGCGCCCTGGCCGATTTGCCGCGGCTGGCGGCCGGGAGCGACGTGCTGGTGATTGCGGCACCGCATACGACGGAGACTGCCGGAGCGGTCGATCGCAGCGTGCTCGAGCGGTTGCCGCTCCACGGACTGGTCATCAACGTGTCGCGCGGGTCATTGCTCGATGAGCAGGCGCTGCTCGAGCTGATCGATCTGCGGCGGCTGCGTGGCGCGGCGCTCGACGTCTTCGCTGTCGAGCCGCTGCCCGCCGAGCACCCGTTCTGGCGGCATCCCCGCCTGCTGGTGAGCCCGCACGTCAGCGCCGTGACCACGGGGTTCTGGGACCGCGAAACGGCCCTCATCGTGGACAACATCCGGCGCTATCTTGCAGGTGCGCCCCTCACGAACGTCGTCGACCTGGAAGCCGGGTACTGAATGGAAAAGATCATCAAGGCCGCGGTGGACCGCGGGGCGTCCGACCTGCACATCAAGGCGGGTGACGTGTTCCGTGCGCGGATCGACGGCAAGCTCGTTCCCCTCACCAAGCAGCGGCTGACGCCCGATCAGACCAAAGCGATCGCGCAGCGGCTGATTTCCAACGACGAAGACCGCGGGCGCATCGACAAGCTGCGCGATTACGACTGTTCCTGGGGCATGCCGGGCATCGGCCGCTTCCGCGTGAACATCCTCCGCCAGCGTTCGTCGTTCATGATCGTGATGCGCGTCATCCCGTTCGACGTGCCCACCTTCGAATCGCTGAAGCTGCCGGCCGTGCTCGCGGAAGTCGCCAACGCCGAGCGGGGGATGATTCTCGTGACCGGCGTCACGGGCTCGGGCAAGAGCTCGACGATGGCCGCGATCATCAACCACATCAATCAGAGCCAGCATCGCCACATCCTCACGCTCGAGAATCCGATCGAGTTCCTGCACCGGGACATCAATTGCTCCGTGACGCAGCGGGAGATCGGCGTCGATACGGACGACTTCCGCACCGGGCTGCGTGCCGCCCTGCGGCAGGATCCCGATGTCGTCCTGATCGGCGAGATGCGCGATTCCGAGACCATCGATACGGCGATGAAGGCGGCGGAGACGGGGCATCTGCTGGTGTCCACGCTGCACACGCCCGATGCGGTCACCACGGTGAGCCGCGTCGTGTCGATGTTTCCGCCCGAGGAGCAGGAGATCGCCCGGCTGCGGCTGTCCGAGGCGCTGCACGCCGTCGTGTCGCAGCGGCTGCTGCCGCGGGCTGACGGAAACGGTCGTGCGGCGGCGCTGGAGGTCATGATTTGTACCGACATTGCTCGGGACATGATCAAAGATGGGGCGCGGACATCCGAGCTACCCGACTACATCGGGGACTCGCGCGAGAAGTACGGAATGCAGACATTCGATCAACATCTCATCGATCTGTTGACCGACGGAGTCGTGACCTACGAGACCGCGCTGGCCGCGTCATCGGATCCCAAGGAATTCGAGCGGCAGGCGCGCTCCCTTCGGCGCCGCGCCGCCGCGGCGAAGCCCGTCGCGGCTGCCCAAGCCGCCGAGGTGAAGGCCGACGACCTGTCGAGTATGCTGCCGCAATGACGGATCGGAAGCAGGTACCCGCGGGAATCTTTCCGCCCATCACCACGCCATTCGATCCAGAATCGGGTGACGTTGCACTGGATCCGTTACGACAGAACATTGCGCGCCTGCTGGCTGAGGGCGTAGACGGCATCGTGGTAACGGGGTCCACCGGGGAAGCGCCATTGCTCGATGCCGACGAGCAACGCCGGCTCGTGGGTGCGGCACGTAAAGAGCTGACCGATGGGGCCTGGCTGATCGCGGGCACAGGAGCTGAATCCACGCGGCAGACTATCGCGTTGTGCGTCAGCGCCGCCTCCGAAGGCGCCGATGCCGTGTTGGTGCGTCCGCCATCGTATTTCTCCGCGGCCGCGACGGAAGCGACGCTCGCGACTCACTTCCGTGCCGTCGCGGACGCGAGTCCCGTGCCGGTGCTGATCTACAACATCCCCAAGTACACCCACCTATCGCTCGCGCCAGCTTTGTTGCAGCAGCTCACGAGCCATGAGCGGATCATCGGCGTGAAAGATTCGTCCGGCGATCCCAAAAACCTGGCGGCATACCGTGCCGCGGTTCCGCAGTGGTCCGTTCTCGCCGGCTCCGCCTCGCTGCTCGTCACGGCGCTCGAGCTCGGCTGCCAGGGCGGCGTTGTCGGCGTCGCGTGCTACACGCCAAGCCTGTGCGTGCAGCTGGTGCGCGAATTCGAGCAGGGCCATCGGGCGGCAGCGGGTAAGCTCCAGGAGCGCATCACGCCGCTCGACAAGGAAATCGTCGGCAAGCTCGGGCCGGCGGGTGTGAAAGCCGCGATGGACGCCGTGGGGTTGTATGGTGGGCCGGTGCGGCCGCCGCTCGCGCCGATCTCGCCCGCCGACCGCGAGCGCGTCAGCGCGCTCGTGCGCGGTGACTGACTACGCGGTGTTGTTCCGCGAGCTCGCCATCCCGCGGCTCGTGGGGACACCCAATCATCGGAAAGTTCGTGAGATCCTGAAGCGCGAGCTCTCGGCGCGCGGATTTGTGGTGGACGAGCATCAGTTCACTGGCCGGCCCGCCCGCGCGCTCCTCGGCACGCCTCGCCTCGTTGAAGGCACTAATCTCATCGCTCACCGACCGTCCGACCGTCCGGCCGTCCGACCGTCCGTCTGGCTCGTCGCGCACTACGACTCGAAGGGCCAGCCGATCGCCATGCTGCTCCGGCTGCTCGGCGTTTTTTCCACCCTCGGCGCCATGATCGGATTTTTCTTTGCCGTCGGACCTGCGCTGGTTCTTCTCGCCATTGGTGCACTGATCCTCTCGCAAAACCGGGTCACGGATAATTCGCCCGGCGCCGTGGATAACGCGACGGCACTCGTCGCCGTGCTCATGGCGGTGGATCAGCTACCTGATGCCCGTCATGTCGGTGTGATCTTCCCGGACGGGGAGGAATTCGGCCTGCTGGGCGCCAAGGCGTTGGAGGGAGAGCGTGCAGAGCTGTTTGCCGGTGCCGCGGTCGTCAACCTCGATGGTCTCGACGATGTCGGCGCTCCCGTCGCGTTTCTGCATCGGCCGGGGAAGGTCGGCGCCGCCGTGGCCCGTTCGCTGGACGCGATCCGCGCACGCTGGCTGCCGGTCGTCGTGGATGGCATCGTGCTCGCGCGCGTCGCCGGCGAGTGTGTCACGATCATGAAGGGCAATTGGCGAACCATGTGGGTCGTGCACCGCCCGCAAGACACGGTGACGCGCGTGCGACTGGATGGCGCGGCGGGTGTGGCGGCAGGGCTGGCGCGCGTGCTGCGGCCGGCGTAGCTTCCCTCAGAGGATACTCCAGAGCCCCCGCCCGGGGGCTTTTTTGTTGCCAGGAGGGCACGTTTGTGTTTGGACCGAAGACCCAGTGTGTCGTCGTGGTCGGCGCCCAATGGGGTGATGAAGGCAAGGGCAAGATCGTCGATGTCCTGGCGGAGCGCGCCGATCTCGTCGTGCGCTACCAGGGCGGCGCCAACGCCGGACACACGGTGGACACGGGCGAGGGCAAGTCGTTCGTCCTGCACCAGATCCCGTCGGGAATTCTCCAGGGCGCGGTGTGCGTCGTCGGCAACGGCGTGGTGCTCGATCCGGAGCAGCTGTTCGCCGAGCTGGACGCGCTCGCGGGCCGAGGCGTGCGCACTGAGCACAAGCTGCACGTCTCCGACCGGGCGCACCTCACGCTGCCGTACCACAAGCTCCTCGATCGTGCCCGCGAGAAGCACGAGAAGATCGGGACGACGGGGCGGGGGATCGGGCCGACCTACGAGGACAAGTACGGGCGCCGCGGCTTGCGCGTCGGGGACCTGCGCAATCTCACACGCGCCCAGGAGCTGGTTCGCGCGCGCGTGGAGGCGGCGAATCAAATGCTGGGCATGCTGGCCGGAGGGAGCGGGGCCCTAAAGGACACGGAGCGGGCGAGTGCGGAAGAGCACGCGCATCTCCTCGAGCGCCTGGCGCCGCGTCTCTTGCCGTTGGCGGTAGACGCCGGCCGAGTAGTGTGGGAAGCGCTGGCCCGCGGCGAATCGGTCCTGCTCGAGGGCGCCCAGGGTGCGCTGCTCGACGTCGATCACGGGACCTACCCGTACGTCACGTCGTCGAATACGACGGCGGGGGGCGCGGCCGTGGGCGTCGGCATCGGCCCGACGGCGATCGATGCGGTCCTCGGCGTCGTGAAGGCGTACACGACGCGCGTCGGGAATGGACCGCTGCCGACGGAAGCGGAGCCGGCGATGGCGCAGCGAATTCGTGAGCTCGGCGGGGAATTCGGGGCGACGACGGGACGGCCACGACGGTGTGGATGGTTCGACGCGGTTGTTGTCAGGTATGCGGTCCGGATCAATGGCTTGACGGGGTTGGCAGTCACTAAACTGGATGTCTTGGATACGTTTGCGGAGATCCCCGTAGGAGTTGGGTACACGCTGGATGGAGAGATCATTGACAGCATGCCGGCCGATGTCGAAACGATCGGACGCGTGCAGCCGATTTACGAGACGGTGACGGGCTGGCAAAGGCCATTGAACGCAGTCAGGCGCCTGGCGGACTTGCCGCCGGCGGCGCGAGCATACGTCGATCGGTTGCAAGATCTCGCTGGAGCCCCTGTTCGTTATGTCAGTGTCGGGACACGAAGGGATCAGATCATAGAGGTCTGACCACAGAGCCTCTCGACGTAGTTCTATGCCGTGTTTTGCGGTTTTCGGTGCAGAATACGGTACAGTATTTTCCCTAGGTCGTATGACTCGCTATTGATGTGACAGTGGTTACAACAGGGCACCTTTCTTGCCTGTCAATCGAAACAGAACTCTCGAAAAGGGCAAACCGCCGGCGACGGCGGGGCGCAAAGCCAAGGGTCTCGCGCGTCGAGATAGCCCGGCTGCCGGAGGTCTGGAGCGCCCGCCCGATTTGCGAGAAGGAGTTCGCTTCGCTCACATCGGGTTCTAGGGCGCACGGTGTGCGGCAGGCGATCACCCCCTGGGGCAACTCAGGGGGTTTCTCGTTTTCACTATCTTGGCGTTCATGCCCCCCGTTCTCCTCGTCGCGCCCGCCGCCTTCAAGGGGACCCTCGGCCCACGCCAGGTCGCCGAAGCGTTCGCGACCGGGGTGCGCCGCGCGGTACCCGGCGCGCTGGTTCTCGAGTGCCCGGTCGCCGACGGGGGCAACGGCCTGCTCGACGTCGTCCTCCCGGTCGGCGCGCTCCGCGAGCGGCTGCAGGTGACCGGCCCGATCGGTGATTCGGTCTCGGCGGAAATGGGCTGGATCGATGGCGAGACGGCCATCATCGAGAGCGCCTCCGCCTGCGGACTGGCGCTCGTCGAGCCCGAAGACCGCGATCCGATGTGCACGACCACCCGCGGCGTCGGGGAGCTGATCTGGACGGCCGCCGACCGCGGCGCCCGGACGATCGTCGTCGGCCTCGGCGGCACGGCGACGGTGGACGGTGGGACGGGCGCCGCGCGCGGGTTCGGCTGGACGTTCGAGAACGCGGCGGGCGAGCAGCTGCCGGATGGGGGCGGGTCGTTGACCGATCTCGCCTCGCTGGGGTCGGGGTGGGGGCTCGGGGCTCGTGTCCTGGCGCTGGCGGATGTGGCCACGCCGCTGCTTGGCCCGGAGGGTGCCGCGCCGGTCTTCGGACCTCAAAAAGGGGCTCGCCCGGAGGAAATCCCGCAGCTCGCGGCCGGCCTGTCGCGCCTCGCGGAGCTGTGGGCGCTCGCGGGCCGGCCGGAGCTCGGCACGATGCCGATGGGGGGCGCGGCCGGCGGGCTGGGCGCGGGGCTCGTGTTCTTCGCGAAAGCGGAGTTGACGGGCGGAGCGGAGTGGGTGTTGGAGCGCGCCGGCTTCGACGCGGCATTGGCCAAGGCGGACCTCGTCATCACCGGCGAAGGGATCTTTGACAAGACGTCGCTGGTCGGGAAAGCGCCCGGAGAAGTCGTACGGCGGGCGCAGGTTGCCAAGAAGAAGGTGGCGGTCGTCGCCGGCCGGGTCGAAGGGCTGATCGGCGTCCATAGCGTCGGGGGCGAGGACGGGCGCATGCTGGACGGTCCGGCGCTAGCA
>QHUE01000178.1 GCA_003221825.1 Gemmatimonadota bacterium | reverse complement strand
TGATGGGGTTCCACTCACGTTCATTCGCTGACTCCGACATGCGCTCGCGGCTGCGCAGCAGCCCGACGCCGGTCACGATGAGCGCCACGACGATCACCGCGGCGATTACCATGACGCGAGGCCGCTTGGGTCGCGCGTCCCACTCGTCGCCTAATAGAAGAGGAGGGAACCGAGGCGGCGACGGCTGCTGATTCATAGGCCGATCACGTTGAACGATGTGCTCGTCGCGCTCACCAGGCCCGGCGAGGTCGCGACCAGGGTGCATCCCGTGCAAACGCCGGTGACCTTGAGGTTGCTGAAGGTCGCGATCCCGTTGACCGCGTTCACGGTAGTCGTACCGCTCAAGCCACCACCGACGGCGATGGGTCCTTCGAGCGTGAGTGACACGACGCCGCCGAATCCCGTAGCTGTGCCCCCCTGCGAATCGCGCGCCGTCACTTCGACGGAGAACGAGCCGTTGAGCAACAGGGTGCCCGGCGGTTCCTGCGTGAACGCCAGACTCGTCGCCGGCGGCGGCGGTGGTGGTGGCGGCGGCGGCGGTGGCGGCGGTGGCGGCGGTGGCGGCGGTGGCGGCGGTGGCGGTGGTGGCGGCGGCGGTGCAATCGCCACGATGCGCAGCTCGACCGGCACGTGCAGGCGCGCGATGCTCGGGTCTTGCGGTACGATCACGATGGTGTCGCGGTAGACGCCCGGCTCGAGGCCCGTGGGATCGAGTGCCAGCTGCAGCGTGTCGGGTATTGCTGTGTCGGCGGCAATTGCGAGCCACGGCGCATTCGCGGCTTGGTGCGCCTTCCACGGTGGCGGCGCGTCGCCGTGTGCTGTGGAGAGGACGAGCGCTGCCGACTGGGGCGCGCTGCTCCCTTCCTGCGCCGAGTCGATGACCCGCGCGGGCGTGACGCCAATCACTTTGCTGGGAGGGGCGTCGAAAAGCTTTCCGACGCTACAGCCGATAAGCGCGACGGCGACGAGCGAGGCGAGTGTTCCTTGCGTCGTACGCATCGTGTGCCCGCTACGCGCTCGCACGTTCCATGCTTGGCTGCCGCCTGGCGACCGGCCTCGTGAAGTCGGGTTCGGCGCGTCAGATGTGGTGCTTCAGAGCAACAGCGTCGTGCGGGTGTGGCGCTGGTGCCACATCCAGCAAAAGGAGTAGGGGCGCAGCATGCTGCGCCCCTACCTGGTTCTGCATCCTACCCGTTTCTCGGCGCCTACCTCTGCACGTCTACCGGCTGCGTCGCGCCGGCGCCGGCGGGGGCGCCGGAGGCGTGGGCAGCGGCGAGTCGCTATTCCAGATGTCGTCGACCATCAGCCATTTCCCGTTCTGCTGCATCCAGTGCACGACGTACTTGCCCGAGTCCACGGCGGGCGTACCCGGCGGCAGTTTCGCGCCCGCAGGGAAGGCCCAGTGCCAGCGGCCCCGTTCCATGGCCATAGCCCCGGCGCCATGCACCGCGTCAGCGTGGAGCGTCAGGGTTGGGCGTGGGTCGATCGTGTTCATGGTCGCGAAGAACGCGCGGATCGCGTCCTTGCCCTTCACGGTCGCCATGTTCGGTGGCATCATGACCGCGTCAATCGCGTAGAACTCGGCGAGGGAGTCGGCGTGGCCGGTGCTGGTGAGCCGGGGCCACTGCGCGTTGGCGGCGTCGATGCCTTGCTTGGCGCTGGCCGTGGTGTCGGCCGGCTGGCAGGCGAATACCGCGGTGAGCAGGACGGCAAGACAGCTATGGGCGCGCATCTCATTTCTCCGATATCGGGGAGGGGGGAATGTATTGCTCGTCGCTGACCATTTCCATCCGCTGTCCATGTTCTGAATTCCTATTCTCCAAACCACTCGAACCGGTACGCCAACTCTGGCCCCCTCTTTCCTTCGTATGCGAGCCGCGCAATCAGCAGCGTGAACGGCTCGGTGTAACGGGCGATCCGCAGCGGTCCGGCGTCCACGGGATCGAATCCCACGTCGCCGATCAATTGAGCCGCGACCTTCTTGCTCCTGGATTCGTCGCCGCAATAGAGGAGGCTCGGCTTCGTGACTTTACGGCGGGCCGCGAAGACGTCGAACAACACTTCGCTCGGCACGGTCCCGAACGCGGCGACGACACGCGCCCCGGGAACTTTTTTCGCAAGCTCCTCCGCGCCAGACGACGTGTGAGCGACGACGAGGTCGGTATCGTCGGCGTTCATGGGGAGCGAGCAGCTCACGATGGTCTTGCCCGACACGTCGCCCGCCTGCTTCAACACGTCATCGACGCGCGACCAATGCACGGCCAGCAACAGCGCATCCGCATCGCGAGCGGCCTCGGCGGGTGTGCCGGCTCGCGCCTTGCCTTTCGCTTCGCGCGCGAGCTTCTCCAGCTTTTGCTTCGTGCGTGCGTAGCTGAATACCACCTCGTGGCCGGCGCGCGCGAAGATCGTGCCGAGTTTGCCGCCCATCAATCCTGAGCCCAGAATGCCGACTCGCATCTCAGAGCCCCGTCCGTTTCTCCAAGGCTTCGGGGTAGCGCGCGCCCTGGATCGTGATCTGTGAAGCGGCGCTCGCGATCTCACGCAGATCGTCCGCCGTCAGTTTGACGGCGGCTGCGCCGATGTTCTCGCCCAGGCGCGCGAGCTTTGTGGTGCCCGGGATCGGCGCGATCCACGGCTTCTGGACGAGGAGCCAGGCGAGCGCGATCTGTGCCGGGGTCGCCCGCTTCTTTTCTGCAATCTTGCGCACGACATCCACGATCGCCTGATTCGCCTTGCGAGCCGCGGGCTCAAAGCGCGGGATGATATTTCGGAAGTCCGAGCTCACGAACGTCGTCTTCTCGTCGATCGTGCCGGTCAGAAAACCCTTACCGAGGGGACTGAACGGCACGAAGCCGATGCCGAGCTCTTCGAGGGTGGGCAGCAGCTCTTCTTCCGGGCGTCGCCACCACAGCGAGTACTCGCTCTGCACCGCCGTGATCGGTTGGATGGCGTGGGCACGGCGGATCGTCTTTACGCCCGCTTCCGACATGCCGAAGTGCTTCACCTTGCCTTGCGCGATCAAGTCTTTCACTGTTCCCGCCACGTCCTCGATCGGGACCGTCGGATCGACCCGATGCTGATAATAGAGATCGATCACGTCGGTCCTCAGTCGTTTGAGCGAACCCTCGACGCTTTGCTTGATGCGCTCTGGCCGGCTGTCCTGCACCTGCTGCTTGTTCTCGTACTTGATGCCGAACTTGGTCGCGATGACCACTTGCTTGCGCAGGGGCGCCAGCGCCTCACCGACGAGCTCTTCGTTCGTGTGGGGACCGTAGATCTCGGCGGTATCGAAGAATGTGATGCCGCGTTCCACGGCCGTGCGGATGAGTGAGATCATCGCCTGTTTGTCGGGGGGGACACCGTAGCTCTGGCTCATGCCCATGCAGCCGAGGCCGAGGGCGGAGACTTCGAGGCCGCGCTTGCCGAGTTTGCGTTTCTGCATCGTTCCTCCATCCTTCTTACTGTGATCACCCGCCGCGCTTTCCTCGCCAGCGCCGGCACTGCCGTCGCCGGAAGTCTAATCGGGTGCCGAGTGGGGCGGGTCCCTTCGACCGTCCGCGCCGCCCCCGACCTCACGCTCGATAACGGCCTCGTGCAGGGGCGCTGGTCGATCGCGGACGGCGTCTTGCGCGCATTGGGCGTCAACGATCGGTCATCCGGCCAGTCGCTCCCGCTCTCTGCCGACGTCTGCTCGCTCGTGTTTCGCGATGGGACCGCGCTCGGGACGACGGCGTTGCGAATAACGGGAGAACCTAGCGCCTCGTTGCTTGCCGGCGACCCTGGCGCGGCTCGGCTCGCCGCGCGGCTTCCCGGCCGCGCGCTGATGGCTGAGCTGACCGAGCCGGCGGGCCGCTTCCGCGTCAGCTGGCGCGCCGAGCTGCGCGATGGGTCGCGGTATGTCCGTCAGGAGGTCACGCTGCGCGCGGCAGACGGAGCGGGCGGGGGCGAGGTTCCGATTCGTGAGGTCAGGCTCGTCGACCTGGACGTCGCGGGCCAAGGTGCGGCGGTGCGCGGCGCGGTGCGGGGATCGCCGATCGTGGCGGGATCGTGGTTCCTCGGCTTCGAGCATCCCTTGGCCGACGTCGCCGTCGCCAACGGGCGAGCCCAGGCGTCGCTCGCCCGCGAGCTGCCGCTGCGTCCCGGCGCGCCCGTCGTGTATTCATCGGTCGTGGGCGCCGTATCGCCCGGACAGTTGCGGCGCGATTTCCTCACCTATCTCGAGCGTGAGCGTGCCCATCCGTACCGCCCCTTCCTTCATTACAACTCGTGGTACGACATCGGCTACTTCTCCAAGTTCGACGAGGCGGCGGCGCTCGACGCCATCCGTGCGGTCGGCCGCGAGCTGCACGAGACGCGCGGCGTGCACCTCGATTCGTTTCTGTTCGACGACGGCTGGGACGATCCCCACACGCTGTGGCGGTTTCATGCCGGCTTCCCGCGCGGCTTCACGCCGCTGCGCGAGGCGGCGGCGCGGTACGGCGCGGCGCCCGGGGTATGGCTGTCGCCCTGGGGCGGCTATGGGAAGCCCAAGGAGGACCGGCTGACCTTCGGCCGAGCGGAGGGGTTCGAGACGAACGAGGGTGGCTTCGCGCTTTCGGGTCCCAAGTACTTCGCGCGGTTTCGCGAGACCTGTCTCGACATGATCCGGCGGTATGGCGTCAATCAATTCAAGTTCGACGGTACGGGGAATGTGGCGCACGCGATTCCAGGCAGCGCGTTCGATTCCGATTTCAGCGCGATGCTGGCGCTGATCGCCGACCTGCGTGTCGAGAAGCCGGATCTGTACGTCAACCTCACGAGCGGGACGTATCCTTCGCCGTTCTTCCTGCGCCATGCCGACTCGATCTGGCGTGGTGGCGAGGACCACGACTTTGCCGGTGTCGGCTCGGATCGCCAGCGTTGGATCACGTATCGGGACGCCGACACCTACGCCGGCATCGTAAAGAAAGGGCCGCTGTTTCCGCTCAACGCGCTGATGTTGCACGGCGTCATCTATGCGCGGCACGCGAATCATTTGGACAGCGATCCGCAGGGCGACTTCACGTCCGACGCGCGTGCCTATTTCGGCACGGGGACGCAGCTGCAGGAGCTGTACATCACGCCGGCGCTGTTTTCGTCCGCGAACTGGGACGCGTTGGCGGAGGCCGCGCGCTGGGCGCGCGAGCGCGCCGCGATCCTGGTCGACACACACTGGGTGGGGGGCGATCCCGCCGCGCTCGAGGTATATGGCCACGCGGCGTGGCTGCCAGGGAAGGGGACACTGGTGCTCCGCAATCCCAAGGATATGCCGCAGGGGATTGAGCTCGACATCGGCGAGGCGCTCGAGCTTCCCGTCGACGCGCCGCGGCGGTACTCGGCGCGCAGCCCATGGGGGTCCGATCGAGGACAGGTGCCGATTGTGTTGGAGTCGGCTATCCCGCATCGCTTTGAGTTGGGGCCGTTCGAGGTGCTGACGTTGGATCTCGACTAGGGCCGGGGTGTTGAGCCCCGCCTATCGTGTGAAGGCCGGTAGGGATCCAACCGTGAGCAGCTTCGAGTCCGACCCTGCAGCCCCGTGGTTGTCAGTCACCGTCACGGTGATCTGGTAGGTGCCGGGCAGGAGATAATTGTGCGCCCCGGTGAGGGAGCCCTGATTGGATTTGCTGCCGGCGGAAGTTGATCCGTCGCCCCACTCGATCGTGTAGGGCCACGGCCCATCGTTGTCCGGGTCGCTGAACGACGCATCGGACAGCGCGTACGGCATGCCCAGCAGCACCACCTGATCAGACCCGGCGTTCACTATCGGGGGCCGGTTGGGCGTCGTGCAGCTCGCCGAGAAGGGGGCGGTGACCGTGCCACCCGAGGGCACCGTCACGGTCTGAGAGTTGCCGCCGCCCACCGAACAGTTGGGCGCCACCCCGGAGAGCGCGACCGTGTGGCTCCCAGCCGAGAGCCCGCCGAACGTAACGCTACCGTTGATTTCGATCGGTTGATCGGTGGTCCCATCCACGGTGACCGTATAGCCGTCCGGGTCGAGGTCGGCGCCCGTGGTCGCCGTGGTCACGTTCAGGTCCCCGGGTCCGTCAGCGGGCGGACTTTGACCGAAGCTCACGCGCCAGATCCGTCCTCCCAAATCGTCGCTCACGAGCAGCGCCCCATCCGGCATCACGAGCAGGCTCACGGGGCGGCCCCAGCGCGAGCCATCGGCCAGCTGCCAGCCGGTGACAAAGTCGTCGATCGCCGTGGGCACGCCGTTCTGCACCAGCACGCGCACAACCTTCGCGCCCGTCGGCACGCTACGGTTCCAAGAGCCATGATAGGTCATGAACGCATCGCCCTGGTACTCGGCCGGAAACATGGAGCCCGTGTAGAACGCGAGCCCGAGCGGAGCCGAGTGTGCCTGGAACGTGAGGGCGGGCGGCTCCACGCTCGAGCAGTCGGCGCCCGGGTATTCGGGGTTCGCCTCGCCGGGGAGATAACATTGCGGCCAACCGTACCACCTGCCGTCCCGCAGGATGTTGAGGTGCTCGGGTGGCAGATCGTCGCCCAGATCGTCGCGATCGTTGTTGTTCGCCCAGAGCTCGCCCGTGGTCGGGTGGAACGCCATCCCAACGGAATTGCGCAGCCCGGTGGCAAAAGTGTGGGGATTCGAGCCGTCGAGGTTGTAGCGGGTTACGGCCGCCCGGGGCAGCGCGTCGTCGCACACGTTGCACGAGGAGCCGATGGCGACATAGAGCAGGTTATCCGGGCCGAACGCGATCGTTCGCGTGACGTGACCGCCGGACGGGAGGTTCGAGACGAGCGTCACGGGCGTCGTCGCACCCGGATCGAGCCGCTGCACCGCAGTCTCTTCGGCGAAGTACATCGTGTCGCCACGGAACGCGAGACCGAACGGGTAGGACAAGCCGCTCAGCACGGTGCTCCTCGTGTCCGCAACGCCGTCGCCGTCCGTGTCGACCAGCCGGACGATTTCGCCGTCGCCCGTGAGCGTGACGAACACGGCGCCACCGGGGCCGAGGGCGAGTGAACGCGCGCCGTCTAACCCCTCCGCAAAGAGATTGACGGTGAAACCGCTCGGCACGTAGAGCGTGTGGCCCGCAACCGGGACGGCAGAGAGAGCGAAGGCAGGGTTTGCGTGAGAGCGGTGCTCGGAGGTAACGGAGTCGGCACAACCAAGAGCGAACAGCGCTGCGGCGCCAAGCATCGGAAGGCCAGCGAACGTTGCTCGCGTGCACATGTGGTCGCTCTCCGTGGAAGTAGGCGCTGCGTATGGCCGCCACAGCGTCTCGCAAACGTTGGGCCATCGTTGCGGAGTCACAACGTGCTCAATCCCACCGACATACGACGGCTTACGCCGTGCGAGTCGTGCGGCGCGCCCGCAGCAGATGCAGCGGCGCATCATCCTCGGCGAAGTGGGTTGCGTTGGGGCCGTTCGAGGTGCTGACGTTGGCTGTCGACGCCGAAGCGTGACGCCGCTAGGGCTCGCGCGTGAAGACTGCGCGCCAACCCCGATCGAGCGGCACCCACGTGAAATGGTCCGGGTCGATCACGGTGAGGGTGAACGATTCCATCAGCCGCCGCTCCGGCTGGGGTGCGGGCAGCGGCGTGAACGTAATGAGCGGCTCGGCCGGATTCGGAGCACCCGTCAGGAGCTGGACGCCGGAGCCGTCGCTGTAGACCGCGGAGCTGTAGAAGCGACCGACGCGCGAGTCAAACCCGAGGACTCCCTGGCTGTGGCTCGAGTCGTCGTGCGTCTCGGACCACTCGACGCGGAGATCGTCGTACAGCGTGGCGACGACGCGCGTGCCCGTTGCATCGGGCGGCCCGTTGAAGTTGCCGGCGAACCAGATCGCGAACCGCCACCGGCCGACAAGTTGATGAAGCACGCTGCGCGCCGGTTGCAGGGCCGATTCCGCATCAGGTGCGGGCGCGATCTCCCGCGCCCGTGTCTGCAGGGCGCCCTGAGCGATGGCAGCCTGGGTCGGCGCGAGGACGCTCGCGCCGGCGAGGATGAGGGCCGCGATTGGCAGGCGGTTGCGATATCGTGTCATGCCTGGTGAGAATGCACGGGGTGTGCCGCGCACGCAGACCATGGCGTCTCAGCGTTTTAGCGTCTCGGCGGTTCGTGAGGGCATGCGTCTCGCGACTGGTCGTGCAGGGTGCAGGTGTGTGGGACGCGTCACGTCGGCCTGGTTGAGGAAGGGCGGAGACTCGGGTATCTTGCCGCGCCATGAGGGGTTGCGGTAAGGCTAGGCGGACAGACGCACCGGGGCCAGACGCGCAGCGGGGTTTCGGTTTGGGGTTGATGGGGAACGGGACAGTCGGTCCTGTTTCCTCAAGACGGACGACCGCTGTGCGTCTGCTTACGTGCGACGGTTGGCTGTAGAC
>QHUE01000177.1 GCA_003221825.1 Gemmatimonadota bacterium | reverse complement strand
GTCACCTCGACGCCGCAGCGGTCGCAGATCACGCCGCGATAGCGGATCCGCTTGTACTTGCCGCAGTGGCACTCCCAATCCTTCACCGGGCCGAAGATGCGCTCGCAGAACAGCCCATCCCGTTCCGGCTTGAAGGAACGGTAGTTGATGGTCTCGGGCTTGGTGACCTCGCCCCACGACCACCACGTGCGCTGGCCCTGCAGCTCCAGGCGCTCGCGCTCCTTGGAGTCCTTGGGACCCCGGATCTCCTCGGGGGAGGCGATCCGGATCTGGATATAGTCAAAGCTCGAGCTCTTGGGCTCGTGGCCGCTTCGGAAATCGATCACTTATTCCTCCACGTCTTCAGTAGTGCCGAGCGTCACCTTCAATCCGAGCGCCTGAAGCTCCTTCACCAGCACGTTGAAGGACTCCGGAATCCCGGGCTTCGGCAGGTTCTGCCCCTTCACGATCGCCTCGTACACACGGCTGCGGCCGTTCACGTCGTCCGACTTGACGGTCAGGATCTCCTGCAGCGTGTGCGCGGCGCCGTATGCCTCCAGCGCCCACACTTCCATTTCGCCGAACCGCTGGCCGCCGAACTGCGCCTTCCCGGCGAGCGGCTGCTGCGTCACCAGCGAGTACGGCCCGATGGAGCGGGCGTGGATCTTGTCGTCTACGAGGTGCGACAGCTTCATCATGTAGATCGAGCCGACGGTCACCTCGGACTCGAACAGCTCGCCTGTGCGGCCATCGCGCAGCCGGCACTTGCCGACCGGCGACAACCCCGCCGCCGCGAGCAGCTCGTCCGCCGCGGCATCCACGTCGGCCTCGGACTTGGCGCCGAACAGCGCCGCGAGCGCGGGCCGTCCCGTCGCTTCGAGCACCTCGGCCGGCTTGTCCTTGGCCAGGACCTTCTCGATCTCCTTCGCCCCCGCCTTGAGCGCCGTCTTCTCCGCGGCCGACAGGTTGCTGGCGTCCGCCGCTTCGAGTTTCGCCGCGTGCACTTCCTGCTCGATCCGGTGCTGCGCGAGCTCGCGCTCCGCCAGCTCCTTTCCGGCGAACTTGAGGAAGTCCACCATCTGGCGATGCAGCTCACGCGTTTCGGCGGAGACGCTGCGCCCGCCGAGCAGCTCGATCCCGGCCGTCCCGATATCGGGCCGGTCGCCGTTGGTCCCCGGCAGCCTCCGCAGGTCGGATACGATCTGCGTCACGCGGTCGGTGTCGAGCGTCGGCGGCTTCACGTCGAGCCGGAGCGCATCCGCCGCCCACGACAGGCCGGCGAGACGCAGCAGCACGCCGATCTCGGTCTCGTTCGCGCCCTGGAAGACGGGTGTCTTGGCGTCGAAGCCCAGCAGGTTCGCCGCCCAGCCCAGGTGCGTCTCGAGGATCTGGCCGACGTTCATCCGGCTCGGCACGCCGAGCGGGTTCAGGACGATGTCCACCGGCGTCCCGTTGGGGAGGAACGGCATATCCTCCTCCGGCACGATCCGCGCGATGATGCCCTTGTTGCCGTGGCGTCCGGCCATCTTGTCGCCGACCGAGATCTTGCGCTTCTCGGCGACGTAGACCTTCACCAGCTGGATGACGCCGGGCGGCAGCTCATCGGGCTGCAGGATCTTGTCGATCTGGTCTTCCGACTTTTCCTCGATCTTGGCGCGCTCGGCGCCGGCCGCGTCGAGCACCGCGCGGACCTTCTCGTTCACCGACTTGTTCGCGACGCGCAGCGTCTTCAGATCCACATCGGCGAAGTTGATCTCGCCGATCTGCTGCTTGGAGAGCTTGGTGCCGGCCGGCAGATACTCCTCGACCGTGCCCGCCTTCAGCATCAGGCCGATTTCCTGGTTGGCGAGCAGCTCCGCCATTTCGACGAACATCGCCTCCGAGATGCGGGCCTTCTCTTCCGTCTCGAGCCGGCGCACTTCGCCGATGCGCTCGCCGCGGTCCTTCTCGACGACCTGGTCTTCGATGCGCGAGAAGATCTTCACGTCGATGACGACGCCTTCCATCCCCGGCGGCACCTTCAGCGACGAGTCCTTCACGTCCTTCGCCTTTTCGCCGAAGATCGCGGTGAGGAGCTTCTCCTCGGGGGACAGCTCGGTCTCCCCCTTCGGCGTGATCTTGCCGACGAGGATGTCGCCCGCCTTCACGTGGGCGCCGATCCGCACGATGCCCCGCTCGTCGAGATCCACCAGCGACTCCTCGGCGACGTTCGGGATCTCGCGCGTGATCTCCTCACGGCCGCGCTTGGTGTCACGCACGTGCAGCTCGAGCTCCTGGATGTGGATCGACGAGTAGACGTCGTCCTTCACGAGGCGCTCGGAGAGCACGATCGCGTCTTCGAAGTTGTGGCCGTACCACGGCATGAACGCCACGGTGACGTTGGCGCCGAGCGCGAGATCGCCGCGCTCCGTGCCCGCACCGTCCGCGACGATCTGGCCTGCCTTCACCTTCTGGCCCATGTGCACGAGCGGCCGCTGGTTGATGGCGGTGTCCTGGTTGGTCCGCCAGAACTTCTTCAGGCGGAAGCGGTCGTGCTGCTTGAGCCGCGCCAGCGGATGGTCGCCGTTCCGGGGCGCGTCCTCGTCGCCCGAGTCGATGATGATCTCATCGGCCGTGACGCGCGTGACCACGCCGCCGCGGCGGGCGATCACGACGGCGCCCGAGTCGCGCGCCACCTTCTCTTCGAGCCCCGTGCCCACCAGCGGCGCCTGCGGGAAGAGGAGCGGCACCGACTGCCGCTGCATGTTCGAGCCCATGAGCGCGCGGTTCGCGTCGTCATGCTCGAGGAACGGAATCAGCGCCGCGGCGATGGAGACGAGCTGCTCCGGCGCCACGTCCATGAAGTCGATCTTGTTGGGCGGCAGCAGCGGGTAGTCGTCGCGCTTGCGGCACAGCACCAGCTCGTCGGCGAACCGGCCGTCCGGCGTGAGGTGCGCGTTGGCCTGCGCCACCGCGTAGTCCTCTTCCTCGGAGGCCGACAGCCAGCGCGTCTCGTCGGTCACCTTGCCATCCTTCACCACGCGGTACGGCGTCTCGATGAAGCCGAGATCGTTCACGCGGGCGTAGCAGGACAGGCTCGTGATCAGCCCGATGTTCGGACCTTCCGGCGTCTCGATCGGGCACATGCGGCCGTACTGGCTGTAGTGCACGTCGCGCACCTCGAAGCCCGCGCGCTCGCGCGTGAGCCCGCCCGGACCGAGCGCCGACAGGCGGCGTTTGTGCGTCAGCTCGGCGAGCGGATTCGTCTGATCCATGAACTGGGACAATTGCGAGCTGCCGAAGAACGCCTGGATCACGGCGCTTACGGTGCGCGCGTTCACGAGATCGTCGAGCGTGATCCGCTCGGGATCGTTGTTGATGCTCATCCGCTCCTTGATCAGCCGCGCCATACGCGACAGGCCCACCGAGAACTGGTTGGCGATCAGCTCGCCGACCGAGCGCACCCGGCGGTTGCCGAGATGGTCGATGTCGTCGGTGTAGCCACGGCCTTCGGACAGCTCAATCAGATAGCGGATGATCGCGATGAAGTCGTTCTCGGTCAGGACGGTATTGTCCTTCGCCTCATTCACCTTGAGCCGCTGGTTGATCTTGTAGCGGCCCACGCGCCCCAGGTCATAGCGCTTGGGGTGGAAGAACAGCCGCTTCAGCGCCTCGCGCGCCGTCTCGATATTCGGCGCCTCGCCGGGACGCAGCAGCGTGTAGATCTGCGCCAGCGCCTCCGCCTCGGCGTGCGTCGGATCCTTGGCCAGCGTGTTCTTGATCAGCGGCGACTCGCTCCGGCCCGGCGGCAGCAGCACGTCCACCTTCGTCACACCGGCCTTGAGCAGCTTCTTCCGGAGCGTGTCGGACAGGTCGCGCCCGGCTTCGCCGACGACTTCCCCGTCGGCGTCGGCCACGTCGAACGCCAGCACGTACTTGCTCGGCGTCTGCTGCGTGGTCGTCGGCTGCGCGTCCTCGCGCAGGTCGAGCGACGTGTAGCCCGCGAACACTTTCACCGACGTGATGCCAGCGCGGCGGAACGCATTGAAGCGCTCCAGCACCAGCTCGTCGCCCACGCGGGCCAGCGGCTCGCCCTTCTTGTTCTCGGGATCAGGCACATCGGCGGCCAGCAGCGTCCCGAGCACCTCACGCTTCTGCGCGCGGCCCTCGAGCTTGCCCGTGATGTCGATTTCTTTCACGGCATAGAACAGCTTCAGGATGTCGGCGTTGGTGCCGTACCCGAAGGCGCGCAGCAGCGCGGTCGCCGGAAACTTTTTCTTCTTGTCGATGTGGACGTAGATCACATCGTGAATGTCGACCGTGAACTCGACCCACGAGCCCCGGAACGGGATGATGCGGGCCGAGAAGAGGCGCTGCCCGTTGGGGTGGATGCTCTCCTCGAACACGACGCCGGGCGAGCGGTGCAGCTGCGACACGATGACGCGCTCCGCGCCGTTGATGACGAACGTGCCGAGCGGCGTGAGGATCGGGAGCTCCCCGAGATAGACTTCCTTCTCGATGATGTTCTTGGGGCGCTTGGTCTTCGTGACCTCGCCGACCTCTTCCATGACGACCAGCTGCAGCGTGGCCTTGAGCGGCACCGAGTACGTCATGTCGCGCTCGATGCACTCTTCGACCGTGTACTTCGGCTCCCCGAGCGCGTACTTCACGAACTCGAGCGAGTAGTTGCCGTTCACGTCCTGGATCGGGAACAGGTCCTTGAAGACCCGTTCCAATCCGACGTCGGCGCGCGCGCCGTCCTTGCCGTCCGGCTGCAGGAGCGACTGAAACGCGCGCGTCTGAATGTCGAGGAGATGGGGCATCGGCATGCCCGTCTCCAGTTTGGCGAACGAAAGCAGCGGTGACGTCTTAGTGGTCATTCGAACCCTCAAGTAACGCAAAAGGCCCTACCGCCCCCGTACCCGGCTGCGGTGCGGGGGAGGATCCTAGGGCTCGGAAAAGCGAGCAGGTTGTAGTAACTCCGCGCCTACTTCAGTTCGACGACGGCGCCCTGCGCTTCGAGCTTCTTTTTGATTTCTTCGGCTTCCTGCTTGTTCACACCCTCTTTCACCGTTCCGGGCGCGCCTTCGACGAGATCCTTCGCCTCTTTCAGACCGAGGCTGGTGATCGCGCGAATCTCTTTGATCACCTGAATCTTCTTCTCGCCGCCCGCCTTCAGCACGACCGTGAACTCTGTCTTCTCCTCGGCCGCCGGCGCGGCTGCCGCCGCTCCCGGCGCGGCGCCTGCCGGGGCCGCTGCCGGAGCCGCGATCGTCACACCGAAGCGGCCCTTGAAGGCCTCGATCAGCTCCGCCAGCTCGAACACCGACATGTTGCCGATGGCCTCGAGGATGTCGTCCTTACTCATCGTTTGCGTCGCCATTACTGTTCTCCCGCCCGTTTAGTTTTTAGCGCCTCTAGGGCACCCACCATCGAATACAGAAGTCCGTTCAGTACTCCCAGGAATCCCGCCATGGGCGCCTGCAGCGCTCCACCCAGCTGCGCGAGCAGCTGCGTCTTCGAGGGAAGCGCCGCCAGGTGCTTCACCTGCGCCTGCGTGACCGGCTTGCCTTCGACCAGTCCGACCCTGACGCTCGGCTTCTCGAATTCCTTGGCGAAGTCGGTCAGCACCTTCGCCGCGCCGACCGGATCCGCGCCCGCCAGCACCAGCGCCGTCGGACCGGCGAGGAACGCCTCGAGACCGCCGTCCTTCAACTGCTGTTCGCTCAGGGCGCGCCGCGCCAGCGTGTTCTTCACCACGACGTACTCGACGCCCACCGCGCGCAGGCGGCGGCGGAGATCGGTGATGTGGGCCACGTCGAGACCCGTGAAATCCGTGACGTAGATCGTCGGCGACTTGGCGACTTGCGCCGCCAGCGCCGTGACCATCTCCTGTTTCTGCGCTTTGGTGCGGTTCATACGTGGTACCCCGCCGGATCGACCCGCACACCCGGCCCCATCGTGCTCGAGACCGTCACCGAACGGATGTAGTGGCCCTTCGCGGCCGACGGCTTCGCTTTGACGATCGCATCCATGAAGGCCTGCAGATTGTCGGCGAGCTGCTGCGCGGCGAACGATTTCTTGCCGATCGGCGCATGGACGATGCCGCTCTTGTCCACGCGGAACTCGATCTTGCCCGCCTTCAGCTCCTTCACCGCTTTGGTCACGTCCATCGTGACGGTGCCCGCCTTCGGGTTCGGCATCAGCCCGCGCGGCCCGAGGATCTTTCCGAGCGCGCCCAGCTGCCCCATCACGTCGGGCGTGGCCACGATGACGTCGGTGTCCATCCAGCCTTCCTTGATCTTCTGCACGTACTCGACGCCCACAAAGTCGGCGCCGGCCGCTTCGGCCTCCTTGATCTTCTCGCCCTGCGCGATCACCAGCACGCGAACCGTTTTCCCCGTGCCGTGGGGCATGGAAACGGTGCCACGCACGATCTGGTCGGCGTGTTTGGGATCGACGCCCAGGCGCACGGCGACATCCACCGACTCGTCGAATTTCGCATAGGCCGTCTGCTTCACCTGCTCGACAGCGACGGCGGGCGCGTACAGCTTGCGCGGCTCGATGGTGCCGACGGCAGCCCGGTATTTCTTGCCGTGCGTGCGCATCAGCCCTCCACCACCAGACCCATGGAACGCGCCGTACCCGCGATCATGTTGATCGCGCCTTCGAGATCGGTCGCGTTCAGGTCCTGCATCTTCAGCTCGGCGATCTTCTTGAGCTGGGCACGCGTGACCTTGCCGACCTTCTCCCGGTTGGAGGTCGCCGAGCCCTTTTCGATGCCCGCTTCCTTCTTGAGCAAGACCGCTGCAGGCGGCGTCTTGGTCACAAACGTGAAGGTGCGGTCCTTGTAGATCGTCACGACGACGGGCGTCACCATGCCGGCGGCGCTTCCGGTTTTCGCGTTGAACTGCTTCACGAACTCCATGATGTTGACGCCGTGGGGGCCGAGCGCCGTGCCCACCGGGGGAGCAGGCGTCGCCTGCCCGGCCGGCACCTGCAACTTCACGACTGCGGTGATTGGCTTGGCCATCGTATTCCTTTATTAGCGTCCGTCAGCGACGGACTCCCACGTGCCCAGTGGTGTGGGGAAGGCTAGTGAGCCTTCAGCTGCAAATAATCGAGCTCGACCGACGTCGGCCGACCGAACAGCGCTACCGAGACGCGGACCTTGCCCTTGTCCGGCAGCACCTCCTGCACCGTCCCGCTGAAATCCGAGAACGGCCCTTCCGTGATCTCCACGACCTGGCCGACGAGGAACGGAATCGCTTCCGTCGGCTCTTCTTCCTTGATCGCCTCTTCGACGCCGAGCAGCCGGTTGACCTCGTCCGGACGCAACGGCATCGGCAGGCGTCCGGTTCCCACGAACTTGATCACGCCCTGAATGCCGTTGATCGTGTGGATGGTCTCCTGATTCAGGTCCATCTCCACGAGCACGTAGCCCGGGTAGATCTTCCGCTCGACGTTCACCTTCTTGCCGTTCTTGATCTCCACGACTTCCTGCGTGGGGACCAAGGCCTGGCGGATCGGCTTCTCCGCCTCGGGCCGGGTATCCTCGCTGATCCGGCGCGCGATCAAATTGCGCACCTTGTTCTCATGCCCCGCGGTCGTCTGAATCGCGTACCAGCGCAGGTCAGGCATTAGAACAGTCTCGCCACCAGTTTCACGAACACGAACTGGAAGAACGAGTCCATCAACCCGATCGCGATGCCCAGCACCGTGACGAAAATGACGATCACGGTTGTTGCCTTTTTCAGCTCATCGAAGGTCGGCCACGTGACTTTGCGCAGCTCGTTGCGCACCTCGCGCAGGAACTGAATGAAACGAGCGATGCGGCCACGCGGACGAACGTCGGGGCTTCCCCCGCCGCCCGTCATGACCTCCGTTGCCATTACTTCGATTCCTTGTGCGCCTGCTGCTTATTGCACCGCGGGCAGAACTTCTTCCACTCCGCCCGTTCGGGATGCTTGCGCCGGTTCTTCGTGGTGAAGTAATTCCGGCTTTTGCAGACGGTGCACTCCATTATGATGTTTTCGCGCGGCATCTATAGTCCTCAGTGATCTGTCATCGGTCGTCAGTACAGACAACTGACGACCGACGACCGATGACTATTTCAAGATCTTGGTAACGACACCCGCTCCTACAGTTCGTCCACCCTCGCGGATGGCAAAGCGCAGCTGCTCTTCCATCGCGATCGGCGTGATCAGCTCGATCGTCATCTTCGTGTTGTCCCCCGGCATCACCATCTCGACCCCGGCCGGCAACTCGACGCTGCCGGTGACATCCGTCGTCCGGAAGTAAAACTGCGGCCGATACCCCTTGAAGAACGGCGTATGCCGGCCACCCTCTTCCTTCGTCAGGACGTACACCTCGGCCTCGAACTGCGTGTGCGGCTTGATCGTGCCCGGCTTCGCCAACACCATCCCGCGCTCGATCTGGTCCTTCTCGATGCCTCTGAGGAGAAGACCGACGTTGTCCCCCGCCTGGCCATCGTCCAACAGCTTGCGGAACATCTCGACGCCCGTCACGACCGTTTTCTTGTCGGTTCCGAAACCCACCAACTCCACTTCCTCACCGACCTTGATCTTGCCGCGATCGATTCTTCCGGTCGCGACCGTGCCGCGGCCCGTGATCGAGAACACGTCCTCGACCGGCATCAGGAAGGGCTTGTCGACCTCCCGCTTCGGCACCGGAATGCTCTTGTCGAGGGCCGAAAGCAGCTCCTCGATCTTCCCCGCCCACTGCTTGTCCCCTTCGATCGCCTTCAAGGCGGCGCCCCGGATCACCGGGACGTCATCGCCCGGGAACTGATACTTGCTGAGGAGCTCCCGCACTTCGAGCTC
>QHUE01000176.1 GCA_003221825.1 Gemmatimonadota bacterium | reverse complement strand
CACCATCTCCGCCAATGGGGACAAGGAGATCGGCGACAAGATCGCCGACGCGATGGAGAAGGTGGGTAAGGACGGCGTGATCACGGTGGAGGAGGCAAAGGGTCTCGAGACCACGCTCGAGACGGTGGACGGGATGCAGTTCGACCGCGGCTACCTGTCGCCCTACTTCATCACCGATCCGGAGAAGATGGAGGCCGTGCTCGAGGACGCCTACGTCCTGGTGCACGAAAAGAAAATCTCCACCATGAAGGACCTGCTGCCAGTCCTCGAGAAGGTGGCGCAGTCGGGCAAGCCGTTGCTCATCATCGCCGAGGACGTGGAGGGGGAGGCGCTGGCGACGCTGGTGGTCAACAAGTTGCGTGGCACGCTGAAAGTCTGCGCGGTCAAGGCCCCGGGCTTCGGCGACCGGCGCAAGGAGATGCTCACGGACATCGCGACCGTCACAGCGGGCAAGGTGATCTCCGAGGAGCTGGGCCTCAAGCTTGAGAACACCGTGCTCGACGATCTCGGCCACGTCAAGCGCATCTTGGTGGATAAGGACAACACAACGCTGATCGGCGGCAAGGGCAAGCAGGCCGATATCCAGGGTCGCATCAGCCAGATCAAGGCCGCGATCGAGAAGTCCACGTCGGACTATGACAAGGAGAAGCTGCAGGAGCGGCTCGCGAAGCTCGCGGGCGGGGTCGCGGTCATCAATGTGGGTGCGGCCACCGAGACCGAAATGAAGGAGAAGAAGGCCCGGGTCGAAGACGCACTGCACGCGACCCGCGCCGCGGTCGAGGAGGGCATCGTGCCGGGCGGCGGGGTCGCGCTCTTGTGGTGCCGGAAGCCCCTCGAGAAGGTCAGGGGCGCCGATGACGACGAGAAGACCGGCATCGAGATCGTCCGCCGGGCGCTCGAGGAACCAATCCGGATCATCGTTCAGAACGCGGGCGCCGAGGGCGCGATCGTCGTCGGGAAGGTGAAGGAGTCGGCCAAGCTCAACTTCGGCTACAACGCCCAGACCGACGAGTACGAGGATCTGGTCGCGGCCGGCGTCATCGACCCCACCAAGGTCACCCGCACCGCGCTGCAGAACGCCGCGTCCATCGCGGGACTGCTCCTCACCACCGAGTGCGTGGTGGTGGAGAAGAAGGAGAAGGAGAAGATGCCCGCGATGCCCGGCGGCGGTGGCATGGGCGGGATGTACTGAGCGGAGCGAGGCTGTAACACGCACAGGCACGCGTAGTGGTCACGTAGGTTCACGTTGGAGTAGCCAAGGAGTCGATATGTACGCACGCAATGTGTCCATGCATCTGAAGGCCAACACGGCCGGTGAGTTTACCCAGACGCTCGAGAAGGACGTCCTGCCCCTGCTGCGGAAACAGAATGGCTTCAAGGACGAGATTTCGTTCGTGGCCTCGGACCGCTCCGAAGCGGTTGCGATCAGTCTGTGGGATCGGAAAGAGGACGCGGACAACTATAGCCGCGACATCTATCCGCAGGTGCTGACGAGCCTAGCGAAGGTGGTTGAGGGAACACCGACGGTTGCGGCCTTCGAGGTTTCGAACTCGACCTTCCACAGGATCGCCGCAAGGAACTAGGGCCGACCGGTCGGTGCGGCCGCTCGTAGCTCCGGTCTGTTTCACGGCCGACCGGTCTGTTCAGGGAAGGGGGGCGGGCCGAGTCCGCCCTTCTTTCACTCGGCCATGTGCTGGCAGCACGAGCAGGAGCAGGGACAGTCTGAGGAGGGAGTCCGATGGCACGGATCACACTCCAGCGCCTTGTAAAGGAGCTGAACAAGCTGAAGCCAGAGCCAGACGCGGGAAGGCTCAAATCGCACGACTACGCCCGCCGGCTCGCCCGAATGATCCAACAACTGCGGGAGCGAGGCTTAGACGCTGATCGGGCCGCCGCCACAGCGGCGCTCGCGGAGGCGCTCGAACGGGGAGCCCTCACGGCTCCGATGGAGGCGCACCCACACAACCGGCTTGGGCTGGCGTGACGACGAGGCCCCGACCGAGGTATGGTACGACCCACCATCGTGGTAGACAACTGCATCTGGAAGGTTTATCCCACGGGCCGCATCACCGTTTATGGGAAGGATGAGTTTGGGTTGCTGTTCGAACTCGGGACCGGCCCCGAGCGCAAGCGCCGCTTCACTCGCTATTCGCCTCTGGGATCCAAGAGTACCGACGCATCCCTCGCCGAGCTCACTGAGCGGCAGCTGCTAGACCTGTTCCATCAGTCGCAGCCCGCGTGGACGTCGCCTGACGGCGGATACGGAGTGCTTTGAATGAAGCGCCGTAGGAACGCGCTCACAGGGTGGTCTCTCTCATGACGGAGGACCGATTGACTCCCGCACAACTTAGGCGCGAGTTACGGCGCATCGCCTGGGGGCAAGTGCGACTCGCCCAGAAGCTTGGAGTGTGGCCAAGTGAAGTCCGGGATTGGCTCGCGGGCAAGGAGCCTGTGCCGGAGGTAGTCGCTTTAGATATACGCCATCTGCCTTCTCACAATCTGCGCCCACCACGGCCCGCGTAGCGCGGCGCGTGAATGAACTCGAGTGTAGTGAGTCGCGTGTGTTGGTTTGAACCTCAGGGGATCGGAAAAAGCGACGACCTCCTGGAGCAGCTTTCAGGAGGTCGCGTGCTCTGAGTAATGCTGTGAGTTTCTCACGACAGTCGGTTGATCTTCGGTCCCTCTGTTACGACACCGATGCCCAGAACATCGCGTAGTTACTACTTGGTGTCGTAACTCCGCCCCCTTAGCGATTCGCATGGGGCTCAGGGGGTCGCGGGTTCAAATCCCGCCATCCCGACTACTTACCGAACCGGGGGCCGTCGGGGGTCGGTTTCTACCCCGAATGCCTCCTACTTCTCGGAAGCTTGCGCTCCTCGCTCATGACGGCGGGAAGCGTTTCGTTATCAGGCTGCTGGTAGCACTTGAGGAAGGCTCCCGAGGCAGGACTCGAACCTGCGACCCGCCGGTTAACAGCCGGCTGCTCTACCAACTGAGCTACTCGGGAAGGGACGGAAATATAGAGGCTAAGGGGCTAAGAGACCAAGAGGCTGAGCCGCGCTCGAACGAACCTCGCCGCGTGAAGATGATGATGTCTTCTCTCGGTTACTCAGATGAAACAGTTGTCGGATGCCTGACTAGCCGCTTAGCTCGTTAGCCTCTGCCCTTTGTTCGCCGATCACCGCCAACACCATACCGCCGAAGATGAGACCGGCGCCCACTCCCTGCGAGACGGAGAACGTCTCTCCCCAAAAGAGCCAGGACGTCAGCGCCGCGAACACCGGCTCGAAGCAGAAGATCAGGGACGCACGCGCCGACGACATCTCGCGCTGCGCCCGAAACTGCCAGACCAGCGCCACGGCGGTCGACATGACGGCGAGAAACAGCAGCGCCGCCACGAGACTCGGCGACCAGTCGAACCGGATATGCTCGAGCAGCAAGGCAGCGATGAGACTCCCGATCGCCGTCCCGGGTAACTGCAACCAGACGAGCCGCTGCGCGTCGAACCGCTTGGAGAATTCGGAGACGGCGACGATGTGCCCGCCGAAGACCACCGCCGTGACGAGCGTCCAGAGATCGCCGCGGTTGAGGCCGCCCGCATCGGGGGCAGTCAGGAAATAGATCCCCACGCCCGCGACGAGGAGCGCGAGGAACACGATCCAGCCGGTGCGATGCTTCAGCAGAACGAGCGCGATGAGCGGCGCCAACACGGATGACATTGCGACAATGAATGCGGAGCGTGCGGGCGTCGTGTACTGCAGTCCATAGGCCTGCGTTGCGAAGCCGCTCGCCAGGAGCAGGGTGAGGATCAGACCCGCCCGCAGCTCCGCGGCCGAAAACCGCGAGCGCAGGTTGGCGAGCGGGGCGAGCACGATCGTCGCAATGGTAAACCGCGCGGCCAGAAAGATCAGGGGAGAAGCCGACGTGAGCGCGTCTTTGACGACGACAAAGCTCACGCCCCAGACGGCGGCGGCCGTGATCAACAGCAGATCGGCGCGACGCCGCGTCACGCCAGGTCTCGCAGATACCTTCCCGTGGCGGATGCGGGTGCTCGGGCGACATCCTCCGGTGTCCCGGCGGCAACCACACGCCCACCCTGGTCGCCGGCCCCTGGGCCCAGATCGATCACCCAATCCGCACGCTTGATCAGATCGAGGTTGTGCTCGATCACGAGCACCGTATGACCGGCGTCCACCAGCCGGTCGAGCACACGACACAGGACGCGGACGTCGTCGAGGTGCAAACCAGTCGTCGGCTCGTCGAGGATGTAGAGTCTCCGGCCGCCGCGGGCGCGCGCCAGCTCCCGGGCGATTTTCATGCGTTGCGCCTCGCCGCCCGACAGTGTCGTCGCCGGTTGGCCGAGCCGTACGTAGCCGAGTCCGACTTGCTGCAGATACCAGAGACACCGAGCGAGGCGGGGGTGGCGGTGCAGGCGCTGGATTGCCTGGTCGACCGTCCACTCCAGCGCCTGGGCGATATTCGCGCCCTGAACCTTTACATCGAGCACCTCGCGCTTGAAGCGCGAGCCGCCGCACACCTCGCACGGCACGAAGACATTGGCGAGGAACACCATCTCGATCAGCACATGTCCGGCGCCTTCGCACGCCTCGCAGCGGCCGCCGGCGACGTTGAACGAGAACGTGCTGGGTGCGTAGCCGCGCGCCCGCGCCAGCGCCTCATTGGCGAAGAGCGCGCGCAGCTCGTCGAAGGCCTTGACGTACGTGACGGGATTGGACCGCGGCGTGCGTCCGATCGGGGCCTGGTCGATCAGGACGACATCCTCGAGCTGTTCCCAGCCCTTCAGCGCGGCGACTGCACCGACGGGCTCGCCGAGATGTTGCTTGGCGCTGTGCTCGCCGCGCAGCCGTCCCTCGAGCTGGCGGTACACGACGTCATGCACGAGCGTCGATTTCCCGGAGCCGGACACGCCCGTCACCGTCGTGAGCGTACCCAGTGGAATGCGGACGTCGACGCCGTGGAGGTTGTGGAGCCGCGCCCCTTTGACGTCGAGCCAGCGCGCGGCGGGCCGCCGGGCGGACGGGACTCCGATGCGCTTTTCGCCCGACAGATACTGGCCCGTGAGCGTGCCGGCCTCCCGCACTGCAGCGGCGGGTCCCTGGTACACGAGCTGGCCACCGGCCTCGCCGCTCGCAGGACCGAGCTCCACCATCCAGTCCGCCGCGCGCATGGCGGCGGGATCGTGCTCGACCACGACGACGGTGTTGCCGGCGTCGGACAACCGGCGCAGCAACCCGAGCAGCCGATCCACGTCCGCGGGATGCAGGCCGATCGACGGCTCGTCGAGCACGTAGAGCGTGTCGACCAGATGGGAGCCGAGCGCGTTCGAGAGCGCAATGCGCTGCGCTTCGCCGCCCGACAGCGTGCGCGTCTGCCGGTCGAGCGTGAGATACCCGAGTCCCACGTCGTTGACGAACCCGACGCGGGCGCGCAGCTCGCCCATAATGTGATCCGCCACGCGCTGTTGGAACGCCGGCAGCTCCAGATGGTCCAGCCATGCAGCGAGATCTGCGGCCGTCAGCGCTACCGCCTCGGCGATCGTCTTGCCCGCCACTCGCACCGCCAGCGACTCCGGCTTGAGCCGCGCGCCGGCGCAGCCAGGGCACGTCTTGGCGAGCTGGTACTGCCGCAGGAACACGCGGATGTACTGCTTGTAGCGTTTCTCCTCGAGCCGCTCGAGGAAGGGAAACATCCCCAGGTAGCGGCCGCCCGTGTTGTGCAGCAGGAAATGGCGCTCCCGCGCCGGGATGTCCTGCCAGGGGGCGTCGAGGTCGACGTGCCGCGCGCGAGCCGTCTCGCGCAGCAAGCGGCGGCGCCCCTCGTAGCGCGGCTTGGTCCACGGATCGAGCGCGCCATCGGCCAGCGAACGCCTCGGATCGGGCACGATCAGCGACTCGTCGTATTCCAGGACCGCCCCGAAGCCGTTGCAGGTGGGGCAGGCGCCGCGCGGATTATTAAAGGAAAAGAGCGTCGGCGTGAGCATCGGTGCGGGGCAGCCGCAGGACGAGCAGGCGGGATGCTCGGAAAAACGCCGCCGGTCGCCGTTGTTCAGCGCGATGGCGACGCCTTCACCCTCGCTGAAGGCCGTGGCAACTGCATCGGCCAGTCGACCCCGATTCTCCTCGGTGGGATCGATGCGATCGACCAGAACCAGCACGTCCTTACCAGCGCGCACCCGCTGTTCGGCGCCTGCTTCGTCCAATCGCACCGTCTCGCCGTCGATCTGGGCCCGCACGAAACCGGCAGCGCGCAGCTGGGCCGCAACTTCTACGTCCGGACGATGAGCCGATGCCGGCAACGGAAACGAGACGACGACTGGATACGCCGCACGCGGCACGCCCCACGCCGCACGGACGGCATCCACGACCTCCTGCACGGTATCCCGCTTCACCTCGCGGCCACATCGGAGGCACGTCTGCGTTCCGGCCCGGGCCCACAACAGGCGCAGGAAATCCGCGATTTCCGTGGCCGTTCCCACGGTAGACCGACTCGACGTCGTCGGATTCTTCTGCTCGATCGCGACGGCGGGGGATAACCCCTCCATCGAATCGACCAGAGGTTTGGGCATGCGTTCGAGAAACTGTTTGGCGTACGTGGATAGCGATTCGATGTAGCGGCGCTGGCCCTCGGCGTAGAGCGTGTCGAATGCGAGCGAGCTTTTCCCCGAGCCCGACGGGCCGGTGACGACCGACAGCGCCCGGCGCGGGAACTCGACGGTGATGCCCTTCAGATTATGCTGGCGTACGTTGCGGAGAACGACGCGCTCGGGGGGATGGCGCATAACCCCCAAAAATAACAGCTTTGGCGCTTAGATGGCCCTCGCCCTGACCCCGCGGCTGCTTCGTCGTGGCCTAGAGCTGTTTGCCGCAATTTCCCTCTCCGGAGTCGCACTCCTCGTTGGCTATTACCTGATCTTCAAGGGCGATCGCGTCGACGTCTTCCTCGCGCCGTTTGGGCAGGTGCGTTGGCGCTGGGTGCCGGTCGGACTCGTCCTCGCCTCGATGGACTGGGTGGGAGGCGGATTCCGGCTGTGGGTCTGCACGCGCTACGTCCATCCGGGCGTTCGGCTGCGGGATATGATTCTCGCGGGGGGCTTCGGCGCGTGGGCTGCGTATCTCACGCCCTTTCAGTCGGGCTCGGCCCCCATGTCTATGTGGGTCATGAATGCTCACGGCGATCGTATTCCCCAGCCTCGTGAAGCGCTTCATTCAGCGCGTGGCCGGGCGCATCGCGCGCCGGAGCCCGCGGGCTGCCGAGCAAATGGAGAAGCTCCTGGCCGGCGTGGATCGCGCGCATGACTGCATGGTCGCGTTCGGGTCGCCGAAGGGCCTGCTCACCCTGCTTCTGGCGATCGTGATCTCGGCGCCATCGCACGCCAACAAGCTGCTGGCCGGATACGTGACGATGCGCATCCTCGGCATTCCGGCTGACTTTACCGACATTCTGCTGCTGCAGACCCTGATTTCATTCCTCCTCTACTTCGCGCCGACGCCCGGGGGCTCCGGGCTGGCGGAACTCACGTCGGCCGTTGTGATGTCCGTTTACGTTTCGCGTGACTTGACGCCGAGTTACACCCTGATCTGGCGATTCATCAACAGCTACGCCACGGTGATCGTCGGCTCGCTGATCTTCTGGTATTGGCTTCGGCGCGGACTCATCGGACGTGAAGAGCACGTCGGACTGAGCTAACTGCAGCTTCCTTGCCCGGTTACACACCCGGGCGTAACTTCACGGCCTTGGCCACAGATACCGGAGTCCGTTTGCATGGCGTTGCTTGAAATGGGTGGGAAGCGCTTCACGCTTCCGCAAGGAGAAGTGATGCTCGGCGCAGACCCCGGCAGCGCCGTCCCACTTGCCTTTCCCGGCGTTCTCCCCCGACATGCGAAACTGAAATCCCTGCCCGACGGCCAAGTCGTAATCACCAAGGCAGTTCCGGAAGCCGAGGTCCTGATCAATGGTGTCCGCCTGGGTGCCGAACCGACCCCACTGCTCCACGGTGACAAGGTCGAGGTCGGTGGCCAGGAGTTGACCTTCGTCGATGAGCGCCGCAGTGGCAGCACCCAGTACGTCCAGGCGATGAGCGTGCCGCAGGCGATGGCCCAGGCCAAGGCCGAGGCAAAGGGCGGGAAGGTCACCGTCAATACCGGTGGCCGGGTCGTGTCCCTGACAGACGGGCGGGAATACGCGATTGCCGGTGCGTCCCTGGTGTTTGGCCGCGACGCTTCCTGCGACGTGGTCGTTCCAGGCAAGGACGTCTCGCGCCGGCACGCCGAAATCGTGCAGACCCCCAAAGGCTATCTGCTCGTCGACTCGAGCACCAACGGGACGTCGGTGAACGACGTTCGCGTCGAGGGGCAGCGGCTGCTCGCCCGGGCCGACGTCATCACGATCGGAGAAGAGAAGTTCCGGTTTTACGCCGACACCGCCGCCCCTCCAGCCGCCGCCTCACCACCGCAAAACCCTCAGCCGGGGCCGGCCGCTAGCTCGCCCTCGGCCGTACCCCCCTCCGCGGTACCGCCGACCAAGGGCGAGAGCCTCAAACTCAGGGAAACGGTGCATGGTGTCCCGGCTGCGCCGCGGCCGTCAAGCGCACCCTTGGCGAGTTTCCTCGTCCGCAGCGGCGCGCTCAAAGGCCAGAGGCTCAGCATCAAGACTCCCATCGTCAACATCGGGCGGGCTGATTACAACGATCTCGTGTTGCCCGATGAATCCGTCTCCACCAGCCACGCGAAGCTGCAACGCCGGGAAGGCGTATGGGTATTGGTCGACCTCGATTCGACGAATGGGACATTCGTCGACGGGGATCCGATCAAGGGCGATGCGCCGTTGGCGCCGGGAGCCACGGTTCGGCTCGGAGACGTGTCGCTGGTGTTCGAGCCGACCGATGACGCGGCAGCGGTAGCGAAGGGCGGGGGCACCCGCGTGATGGAGCAGATGATCATGTCTCCCGCGCCTTCCGCTACACCGCCCACCAGGCCTGCCCCCGCTGTCCCTGCGGCCGCAAAGCCTGCAGCTCCGAAACCTGCTGCGGCCAAGCCGGTGCCGACAAAACCGAAGCCGGGAGCGAAACCACCTCCCCCGGTGGCACAGCAGAAGAAGGGCAAAGGATGCGGGGGCAGCGCCGCTGTGCTCCTGCTCGGGATCGTCGGACTGGCGTACTGGCTGTTTATCTAGGGATCACGTGCACATCACATCCGCGGGTCGCACCGACGTGGGCGTTATCCGGTCGGGGAATGAGGACAGTTTTCGGATGATTCCCGACCGGGGGATTTTTGTCGTGGCCGACGGCATGGGAGGCCACGCGGCGGGCGAGGTGGCCAGCGAGATGGCGGTCCGTATTGTCGCCGACGAGATCCACTCGATCCGGGGGTTGAGCGACGAACAGGTCGCCGAGCGCGTGCGCAGTGCGATCCGGACGGCGAACGGCCAAATCTTTCAGCGCACCCTCACCGAGCACGACAAGCGCGGCATGGGGACGACCGTGACGGCGCTGACGCTGTATGAGACGCGGTTTCTCATCGGGCAGGTCGGCGACAGCCGCGCCTATCTGCTGCGCGATGGGCGGCTGAGCCAGCTCACGAAAGACCATTCCTATGTGCAGGAGCAGGTGGACGCCGGGTACCTGACGCCGGAGCAGGCCCGCACGCATCCCTACAGCAACGTGATCACGCGCTGCGTCGGCGCCAACAGCGACGTCATGCCCGACATCTATGCGGGGACCGTGAAGCCGCGCGACCTCTTCCTACTGGCGTCCGATGGGTTGACGGGAATGCTGGAGGATTATCAGCTGTCGGAGTTGCTGTCGCCCGAACGCATGCCTCAGGACGAAGTCGACTCGCTGATCGCCGAAGCCAACCGCCACGGCGGGCTCGACAACATCACCGCGATTCTCGTGCGGATCGATTCCGTCGAGCCTCCGGCGCAGGAAAACGTCACGACGCAGCAGAACCCCTCCCCCCCCCGGTCGCGCTAGACCTCACCCCCTGGCCCCCTCTCCGCGTTGTGGAGAGGGGGAACGATGAGTCAGCAAAGGTCCGCCGTTCACGAGCCGCGCGGCGACCTGTTCCCGCGGCAACGTCACCAACTCGACAACCGGCCGCGCCGGAACGTCCGCCGGCTCGAGCACGAATACGCGCAGGCGCTGCGCCGAGCGATGCAGCTCGGCGGCGACGCGCGGGAGCCCCAGGCTGCCCAGGCCGGGCAACGACACGTCGAACATGTCCGGCTTGGCTGGGAAATCGAGAAAGAGCTGATCGGGGCGCAAGCCGAGCTCCGAGGCGAGTCGCTCTTCCACGCGCTCGAGCAAGTCGGGATCGCGCGACGGCCAGTCATGGGTCTCGGCGGGCAGCTCGGTCGCGGGAATGTCGAGCGCGCGCTTGGCGAGCCGCCGCTCGCGCAGCGCCTGCGCCAGGCCGGTCTGATCTTGGTGCTGCAGGTCGTGACTCAGCGCGTCATCGGTTAGGGCCGCGATGTCGTCAGGCGACACGCGGCGCGCGGCGATCGCGCGACGCACCAACCGCTTGAACATCGCGGTGGCGCTGCGCACCGCATGATGCCAGTAGACGTTGCGATACATCTGGTACTTGGCGAACAGCAACGACTCCAGGGCCGCCAGCCCCTTCGCGTGCAGCACCAACCCTTCCGCCGAGACCGTGAGCGAGGTGAGCAGGCGATCCACGTCGATGACGCCGTAGGGCACCCCGCACATCTTCGCGTCGCGCGACAAATAGTCGAGCTTGTCGACGTCGATCGGTCCCGCGATGAGGCCGGCGAGCCGGGACGCGCTGGTGCCCTGAATCAGCGGCAACAGGGTGTCGGCGGAGACGCCGAGGCGATCGAGTGTCGTCGCCAGCGCCCCCGTGCGCAGATGCCGCGCGGCGAGGCCTTCGTGAGGAGGTAAGCCCGCTTCTTCGAGCGCGTGGGAGAACGGGTAATGGCCGATGTCATGAAGCAGCGCGGCGAGTTGGACTTCCAGATCCTTGGTGGCACGGCAGGCAAGATGGTATGCCCCGAGCGCGTGCTCGAACCGGGTGTGTGTGGCGCCGGGGTACACGAGGAATGCGTGACCGAGCTGCCGGACGTACCGCAGACGCTGGAACGCCGGCGTATCGATGATGGCCAGCGCCTCGGGCTCGAGGCGGATGTTGTTCCAGAGCGGGTCGCGAACGACCTCAAACTGGTTCAAGACTTGGGGACCGGCTCCTTGAACTGCTCGTAATTTTTTTCGAACAGCGCGAGCAGTCGTTTGGCCTGCGCATCGTACGCGGCGGTGTCGTTCCAGGTGCTGCGTGGATCGAGGAGCTGATCGGGGACGCCGGGCACGCGCTGCGGGACGTGCAGCCCAAAGACCGGCTCGCGGCGCGTCGGGACCTTGTCCAACTCGCCTGCGAGGGCGGCACGAATCATCGCGCGAGTGTGCTTGAGATCCATGCGGTGCCCCCCCCCGGCGCCGTACGGCCCGCCCGTCCACCCGGTATTCACGAGCCAGCACTGCACCTGGTGTCGCGCGATCCGCTCGCCGAGCAGCTTCGCGTAGACGGTGGGCGGCAGCGGCAAGAACGGCGCGCCAAAGCAGGCGGAGAAGGTCTCCTTCGGCTCCGTCACACCCCGCTCGGTGCCCGCGACTTTCGCCGTGTAGCCGGAGAGGAAGTGATACATCGCCTGCTCCGGCGTCAGCTTGGCAATGGGAGGCATCACGCCAAAGGCGTCACACGTCAGGAATACGACGTGATCCGGGTGGCCGGCCATGCCTTCGGGGACGTGGTTCGGAATGTAGTGAATCGGATACGAGGCGCGCGTGTTCTCCGTGATGCGCTGCGAATTCAGATCTACCGCGCCCGTCTCTGGATTCACGTCCACATTCTCGAGCACGGTGCCGAACATCTCCGTCGTCGCGTAGATCTCCGGCTCGCCTTCGCGCGACAGCCGGATCACCTTGGCGTAGCAGCCGCCCTCAAAATTGAAAATCCCCTCGTCCGACCATCCGTGTTCGTCATCGCCGATCAACCGGCGTTCCGGGTCCGCCGACAGCGTCGTCTTGCCGGTCCCCGAGAGTCCAAAGAACAGCGCGCAATCGCCCTGCCTGCCGACGTTGGCGGAGCAGTGCATCGGCAGCACGCCCTGCAGCGGTAAGAGATAATTCAGAATGGTGAAGATCGATTTCTTGAGCTCACCCGCGTAGCGCGTGCCGCCGATCAGAATCGTGCGCCGGGCGAAGCTCACGATGATGAACGTGCCCGATTTGGTCCCATGGATGGCGGGATCCGCGTGGAACTCGGGGGCGTGCAGCACCTCGAATCCCGGCGCGAAGCGCGACAGCTCACCGTCGGCGGGGCGCAGGAACATGTTGTAGACGAACAAGGCGTGCCAGGCATTGGGCGTCATGAAGCGAATCGGCAGCCGGAACGCGGGATCGGCGCCTGCGTACACGTCGCGCACGAACAGCTCCTGGCCGCTCAGGTGCGCTTCCACGTCAGCCTTCAGGCGTTCGAACTTCGCGGGCGCGATCGGCTGGTTCACCTTGCCCCACCAGATCCGCTCGGTGGAGTCTGGCTCCTGAACGAGGAACTTGTCGTTGGGGCTGCGGCCGGTATGCGGCGACGTGACGGCCGCGAATGGTCCCCCGGACGTCACGATCCCTTCACGGCGGCGCAGGGCGTGCTCGTACAGTTGCGACGGCGTCAGATTCCGGTGGACACGCTGCTCCGTTGAAATGCCCATGGCCTATTTGGGTGACCGCGCGTGGCGGCGGTACTCTAACGCATCGACGGCGGCAATCACCGCCATGTTCACGATGTCGGGGACCTCTGACAACCTTTGCAAGACATGGACTGGTCGGTCCATCCCCACAAGGATGGGCCCGATGGCCTGCGCATCCCCCAGCCGAGCCAACAGCTTGTAGGCGATGTTGGCGGCGTTCAAGTCCGGGAAGATCAAGACGTTAGCCGGCCCGCGCAGCTTGGCGAAAGGATAGACGCGTGTCAGGATCCGCTCCACGACGGCCGTATCAGCCTGCATTTCGCCGTCCACCTGCAGCTCGGGCTCGCGTTCGTGCAGCAGGGCGACGGCCTGCTGCACCTTGGTGGCGGCCGGGTGTTTCACCGACCCGAAATTCGAGAAGGACAGCATCGCGATGCGCGGCTCGACGCCGAGCCGCGTCACGAACTTCGCGGTCGCCGTGGCGATTTCGGCTAGCGTCACCGCGTCGGGGTCGATGTTCACCGTGGTGTCGGCGAAGAAGAACGTCTGCTGGCGGAAGATCATCATGTAAATGCCGCTGACGTGCTTGCGGCCCGGCTCGACGCCGATCACCTCGAGGGCGGGCCGAATCGAATCGGGATAATCGACTTCCTCGCCGGCGACCATGGCATCGGTGCGGCCGGCCCGCAGCAACAGCAACCCGTAATAGATCGGGTCGAGGACCCGGGCCTTGGCTTCCCGTAACGTGACGCCGCGCCGCCGCCGCAGCTGCCACAGCTCCTGAGCGAGCTGGTCGCGGTCGGGGGCGGAGCGCGGGTTCATCAGCTCGATGTCCTCGAGCGTCAGAGACGCGTCATCCGCCTGGCGGCGGATCGCGTCGAGATCGCCGAGCAGGATGGGCCGCGCGATGCCTTCGTCGGCGAGAATGCGCGCGGCGCGCAGGATACGCGGATCGTCGCCCTCGGGGAAGACGATGCTGGGCGGGTCCTGCTGTGCTCGCGTGATCAGTCCGCGCATCACCTGCCGCTCGGGACCGAGCCGCGCTTCCAGCTCGGCGCGGTACTCCTCGACGTCGATAATTCGCCCGGCGATGCCGGACGCCACGGCCGCCCACGCCACGGCGGGCGCGACCCACAGCAGCACGCGCGGATCGAACGGCTTGGGGATGAGGTAGTCGGGTCCGAACTTGAGCCTGTCGCCTCCGTACGCGCGCGTGACCGCTTCGGGGACCTCTTCCTTGGCGAGCGCGGCGAGCGCGCGCGTGGCGGCCATCTCCATCTCCTCGTTGATCTGCTTGGCGCGGACGTCGAGCGCGCCGCGGAAGATGAACGGGAAACCGAGCACGTTGTTGACCTGGTTGGGGAAGTCGGAACGGCCCGTCGCGACGATCGCGTCGGGGCGCGCCTGCTTCGCCTCATCGGGCATGATCTCCGGCGTGGGATTGGCGAGCGCGAAGATCACGGGCTTCTTCGCCATCCCCTGCAGCATTTCACCCGTCACGATCCCGGCCACCGACAATCCCACGAACACGTCCGCGCCGTGTAACGCTTCGGCGAGCGTTCGCGCGTTCGTTTCGACCGCAAAGCGCTGCTTGAACTCGTCGAGCCCCTCACGGCCCTTGTAGATCACGCCCTTGTGATCGGCCATGACGATGTTCTCGCGCCGTACGCCGAGCCGGACGTAGTGCTCCGCGGTGGCGATGGCGGCCGCGCCCGCGCCGGCGAACACGATCTTGACCTTGTCGAGCTCTTTCTTCACCAGCAGCAGCGCGTTGAGCAGCGCGGCGCCGGAGATGATGGCTGTCCCGTGCTGGTCGTCGTGGAAGACGGGAATGCCGAGCGTCTCGCGCAGGCGCTGCTCGATGTAGAAGCAGTCCGGTGAGCGGATGTCTTCCAGGTTGATCCCGCCGACGGTCGGCTCGAGCAGCTGGCAAAAGCGGATCACGTCCTCAGGATTCTCGGAGCCGACCTCCAGGTCGAACACGTCGATGTCGGCAAAGGCCTTGAAGAGGATGCCCTTGCCCTCCATGACCGGCTTGCCGGCCAGGGCGCCGATGTTGCCGAGGCCCAGGACGGCCGTGCCGTTCGAGACGACCGCGACGAGATTGCCCTTGGTCGTGTACAGGTAGGCGCTGTCGGGGTTTTTGGCGATTTCCAGGCACGGCTCCGCCACGCCCGGCGTGTAGGCCAGGGACAGGTCGCGTTGATCCTTGAACGGCTTTGTTGGCGTGACCTGGATCTTCCCAGGGCGGCCCTGTGCGTGATAGTCGAGGGCCTCCTGGCGGCGGCTGGCCAAGGACAGAAGTCCTTTTTGGAGAAGGGGTTATGCTAAGGCAGCGTGACGGAGGCTGTCAAGGCCGAGTCGGGTATCAAAGGAGTTCCATGAACGTCCGACGCACCGTCCTGACCTGTGCCGGTGTCTTTGCCGTCACCGCCTGCAGCGGATCGTCGGCGGGACCAGGCCCCCTGCCGTCCTGCGGGGCCCACGGCACGCAGCTCTCCCTCGCCGTGGGCGGTTACAGCTCCATCGATCCCGCGACCGATTCCGGCTGCGTGACATTCGCTGCGAACACGGCAGCCGACACGGCAGAGTACCTGGTGCTGCCCTGGTCGGCCGGCGGCACGCCCGCCACGTCGGCGCCGTTCATGCTCCAGTCGGCTACGCCACTGGCAACAGCCATGACGGCGGATTTCGCGTCGCTTAGTTCGGCGCCGTGGCGCGGGCGGTGGGAACGCACATCGCCGTGTACGTCGACACGCTAGCGCCGTCACCCATCGATTCCGCGACGTTGAGTGCGCTGCAGCAGGTGTTCGATTCGCGTCTCTATCCGCTCGACACAGCCACGTTCGGTCACACCTCGGATATCGACAGCAATTCCGTCGTCATCGTGCTCATGACGGGCACCGTCAATCACCTCATCAGCAAAACAGCCTGCACCGGCGGGTACATCGCGGGGTTCTTCTTCTCCGGGGATCTCGATCCGTTCTTCGCGGCGCAATTCAACCATGGTGAGGTGTTTTACTCGATCGTGCCCGATCCGGCCGGTACGCTGAGCTGCGCGCACACGAACGCCGACGTCGAAGCCCTGACCCCCGTCATCTTCACCCACGAGTTCCAGCACATGATCAACTTCGTGGAGCATGTGCTGGTGCGGTCAGCGAATTCCGAGGAGGGATGGCTGGACGAGGGTCTGTCGAAATACGCGGAGGAGATCGCGGGGCGCAGCTATCTCCCCGATAGCCAGCAAGCCTTTAGCCGCTATGCGTTCAATTCGGTGGCCGACGCCTACGATTATCTCCTCGCCCCCGGCAGCTCACCCTTGCTGATTCCCGCCGACACGGGCACGCTCGCTGAGGTGGGCGCCAGCTGGCTCTTCACGCGCTACCTCGTCGACCAATTCGGGGCCGCCCTGCCGGGCCAATTGGTGCAGAGCTCGCTCCACGGCGCGGCGAACATCTCCGCCAGGACCGGCCAGCCCTTCGCCACCATCGTGAGCCGCTGGGGATTCGCCAACTGGGTGTCGGATCTGCCGGGCTTTACCGCGCCGGCGGAGCTGCGCTACACGACGTGGCACTTCCGCACCACGTACGCCTCGCTGCACATGCAGGACTCGACCGATTTCGCGCGACCCTATCCCCTGGTGCCGCTGCGGTCAGCGGGGAACGCCGTCAACGTGAGCGGGACGCTGTGGTCCGGCTCGGGCGCCTATGTGCGGGTCGTGCAGAAGCCGGGCGATGCCGCGTTCACGCTGCATTTTAGCGGACCGAGCGGGTCTCCCGTGTCACCGGCGGTTGTCCCGCGGCTAAACGTTGTGCGGATTCGCTGACGCCTTGTCCCCGATGCCGAGTTTGCGCAGCACGGCCGCGCCGACGAGGAGCAGCCCGTACATGCAGACGACCAGCGGCCCCGTGGGAAGATCCTTGGTATAGGAGAGCCACAGGCCAAGGATCGAGGCCAGGGCCCCCGAGCTCCACGCGATGATCGTGAGCTGCCGCTTGTCGGCCGTGAACAGGTTCGCGATCACCGCGGGGACGACGAGGAAGCTGAAGACCATCAGCACGCCGGCAATGGGAACGGCCAGCGTGATGACCACGCCGAACGACAGATAGAAGACGAAGTCCCACAGTCGAATCTTCCACCCCTGCGCTTCCGCTTGCTCGGGATGGAAGGAGATCGTCAGGAAGCGGCGGCGCAGGACGTAGTGGAAGATTCCCAGCGCCGCGTAGGCCAGCGCGAGCTTCTTGATCGTCGGCCAGGTCACCCACAGCAGACTGCCGACCAGCGTTTTCTCCACCGCCTCGCCGCCACCGGGGACCTTGTTGGCGACGAGCACGGCCGCCGCCGACGCCACGACGTAGACGATGCCGATGAACGCTTCCTGTGGCACGCGCCCGAGACCGCCCCCGTGCGCCGACGTCCGCGTCAGCGCGAACAGAAACGCGCCGATCGCGGTCGCCAGTAGGGCAAACACGTACGTCATCGGCGACTCCGGTGCCACGTGAAACAGCAACGCCGACAAGCTGCCCAGTGCGGCCATCTGCGCGAGCGAGAGATCGACGAAGATCACCTCGCGGGCGATCACGTGCAGGCCGAGGTAGGACAGCATGGCCACGAGGATCATGCAGGCGACGAACGGCGGCAGCATCAGCTCCAGGCCGCTCACGGAAGCTCCTTTGCGCCGAAGGCCTGGCCCAGTTCGGTAATCCAAAGATTCATAAGATCGAAGTACGTGTTCACGCCCACCTGACCGCCGGTGTTGGAGGGGACGATGACCGCCTTCGCTCCAGTCCGTTGCGCGACATCGATGACCTGATTGTGATCATAGTAGTTGGTCGACAACAGCACCTGGATGTGCTGGTCACGCATCGCGGTGATGATTTCCTGCACATGACGCGGCGTGGGCGGGATCCCGGGCTTCGGTTCGATATAATCGAAGCAGGTGACCTGAAACTCCCGCGAGAAGTAGTCCCACTCCTTGTGATAGCACGCGACCAACTTGCCGCGGAACGGCATCCCCTGCTTCAGCCACCCGCCCAGGCGGTTGATGAGCGGCGCGCCCTGGTACTGCTGCTGGCCGAGGAAGTTGAAGAGCTTGCCCTGGCGATCGAGGTCGGCCAGCGTCTCACCGCCGATCAATTTCACCAGGTCGTCGCCGAACAGCGCGCGGTACATCCGGTCCTCGAAATCCTTTTCCCGCGTCGCGAAGTAGTCCGCGTCCTGAGGCGCGACGCGTTTCAGACCCCGCAGGATGTTGCGGGCGATCAGCACCGCATTGAGCGGGTCGGTCCAGATGTGCGGGTTGCCGTAGACGTGGATGTCGCCCTGGGAGCGCGACAGGTTGACCGGGACGTCGAGCAGCGGCAAGCCCTGATAAGCGGCGACGTACCCAGGTCCGCCTTCCGTAATCTTTGCGTTGTTCGCCTTGTCCAGCAGCGCCGGTACCCACAGCTCGAGATCGAGGCCCGTCGTCACGAACAGATCGGCCTGCGCCAGCGTCGGCACGAAGCTCGGCTTGGGCTGCACATAGTGCGGGTTCTCGTCGCCCACGGCGATCGAGCTGACTTTGCCACGATCTCCGACGATTTCGGTGGCGATCGCGGCATAGGTCGTGAGCGACGTCACGACCTTGACCGGCGCCGCGGGGGCGGGCCGCGCGGGGGCCGGTGGAGCCGCAAGCAGGAGAGCGATGATCGATAGCATGTCAGTAGGTCTCGTGTTTATGGGGTCCAATGGCCCAGACCGCCTGAAGGGCGATCTGGTGGTTCGCCTGGGCATTGGCGACTCGCTGCCACTGATATTGAGCGCGGAGGAACACCCACTCGCTCTGCCACAACGTGAGCGAGGGGACCAGCTGTCGCGTGATCACGCCGAAGTCCGGTGACTCGACGTAGTCGTAGCGGGCGCCGAGGATGAAGCGCTGGTTCAGCTTGTACGTCGAGCTGATGTAGCCGCCGAGCCGCGTCGGCCCGGCGCCGGCGACCTGCTTCTGCAGCGCGAGCAGCTCGCCGCGCAGCGTCCATTCGTGGTACATCGCGCGCAGCGGCGGGCGCCACGTCAGGCGGAACTCGAGCCCGCCAACCTTGGTGCGCAGCGCCGAGTCCGGATTGGTGCCGTAGAGCGCCGTGCCGCCGATCTGCATGTACGTCGAATGATTGAGCTGCCAGAAGTTGAGCAGATGCAGCAGATAGGTGGGTCTGCCGCTATTCCCGAACAGCTCCGAGTCGCTCGCGCTGCGCGTCACCTGTGCGGTGAGCTCGTGCGTTCCCAACCCGCCAACCGCGCGGTAGAGCGAAATGCCCGCCCCGGACAAGCCGTCCTCCCCGAGGAAGGTCGTGATGGCGAGTGGATACTCGGTCTCCGGCACGGCATGCAGATGCCAGCGATTGAGCTCGCCGAATTGCTGGCGGTATTTGCCGACATCGAGCCGGATATGGCCCGGCAAGCCCGTCCAGTAGGCGTACCCTTCCTCCAGACTCACGTGTCCGTCTTCGAGACTGATGAAGATCTTCGTGTGCGAGTAGGGGTCGAGGGCGGATTGAAAGCCGACCTCGAACTCTCGCGGATCGAAGTTGTCGCGCTGCACCCCGCGCCCGGTCGCATAGCCGCGGATATCACCCGTAACCCCGATTTCGGGATTGAGCTGCGCCTGGTTGCGCTCCCGGCCCATCGCCTGCGTCAGCGTATCAGCGGCGCGCGTGGTGTCGCTGAGTCCGCCGCCCGCGGCCTGGCTCGCGGCCGCGCGCAACGCGGCGAGATCGTCCCCGACCGGCGCGGCGACGGCGGGTGCCGCCGGTTGCCGGCCCATCACGCGCAGTACGCTATCGAGCTTGGCGCGCAGCTGCCGCACCTGCGCCGCCAGCGAATCCACCTGGCGCTGCGTCGGTTGCTGGCTGACTGCCGGGGCGGCGCTGAACGCCGCCGCGAGCAGCAGCACGCACAACGTGCGTCTCATGTTGAGTTCCCTCTCCGGTGTGTGCGAAACCCGATCGCTCCGCCACATGCGGAGCGAGTACTCGTGCGTCAGGAGAGGAACAGCGGAGGTGCTCGAGCGGGGGCAGTACGTCTGACCGCGGCCACGACCAAAAACACTCGTGCCACGGGTGCGATGCGGACGGTGGTTGCGGGTTCCGCGAGGGTGAACGCCTGTTGCGTGACCACGCGCGCGCTCGCGTAATGGCACAGCGCGCAGCGCAGCTCGTCGTGCAGGATGGCACAGCGCGCATTGTGGCTCGCTTCAAACCCCGGTGGCGCGACCACGGCGTCGCGCGCGTGCGCCAACGAAATGGCGCCGCCGCCGAGGGCCTGAATGGCGAGCAACAGGGTGAGCGCGATGCGCCTGAGCATGGTCTCCTTATACGCCGGCGGGTGCCCGGGTGTTGCCGCGCGCGTATGCGCGCAGCCGCCGCAGCATCCGCCGGTCGTGCCGCAGCGGGTCATCCCGCTTCGGCGTCTCGATAATCTTAACGACCCCGGCGAATCGCGAGTCCCGCATGATCCGGCGGAACGGCTCCGGGCCGATTTGTCCCTCGCCGATCCACTCGTGCCGATCGACCCGCGATCCGCGCGCGGCGCGGGAGTCGTTGAGGTGCAAGCACTTAAGCAGATCGAACCCGATCACGCGGTCAAATTCCTCCCATATCGGTTCAACTCGTGCGAGATCGTAGCCGACCGCGTGGAGATGCGCCGTGTCGAGGCAGAATCCCACGCGCGTCCGGATATCGTCAGGCAACGCATTGCGCAGATCGCGCAGCTCCTCGAACCGCGCGCCCAACGCCGTTCCCGATCCCGCAGTCCCTTCGATCCACACCTCGAGGTCACCGGGCACCGACTCCAGGCACTCCGCGTACGCGCGGGCGTTGCGCTCGAGTCCTGCCGCGGCGTCGTCGAGGTAATTCCCCGGATGAGAGACCACGGCCCGCAACCCCAAGGCTCGCGAGCGCACGAGCTCCGACCGGAAGCTTGTGATACTGCGCGCCCGCAGCACCGGGTCGGGCGACGCGAGGTTGATGAGATAACTGTCGTGCGCGACCACCGCCTCCAGCCGATGCCGTCTGACCTCGCTGCGGAACCGCTCGATCGCATCGGCGGCGATCGTTGGCTCCCGCCACTGGTTCGGCGTCTTGGTGAAGAGCTGAATCACCTCGGCGCGCAGCGCCGCGCCACGCGCTGGTGCGGATGCCACGCCGCCCTGGCTGGAGACGTGCGCTCCCAGCATCACGATTCCTCGGAGAACGCGAGCCGCGAAATCAGTGGCACGAAGCGCACGCCGCCCGCCTGGCGTTGCAGCAGCCGGTCGCCGGTGGCCGGTCGTTCCAAGATGACCAGCTCTTGCGACGAGAGGTCACCGACCGGGATGACCAGCCGCCCGCCCGGCGCGAGCTGCGCCGTGAGGGGCTCGGGAATACGCGGCGCGGCGGCGGCGACGATGATCCCGTCGAACGGCGCCTCCTCAGGCCAGCCCGCGGCGCCATCCGCCAGGCGCGTCTCGATGTTCGTGAGGCCCAGGCGCCGGAACCGCTCCTCCGCCTCGACGAGGAGATCGGGGAGCCGTTCGATCGTGAAGATTTTGCCGCCCGATGCGAGGAACGCGAGAATCGCGGTCTGGTACCCGGAGCCGGTGCCAGGTGTCGCATGACCATGCGCGTGCGGGCGCCGCGCGTGCTGGGGGCGGGGTGTGCGTGCCGGGGCATGTGCTGAACTATACGTGCGCCGTGAGCCGTGCGCTGTACGCCGGAAATCGCCGTACGGCGCACGGCGCGCAATTAATCGAGCGTCTTTTGGAATCGTCTAACCGAAAGTGCAATCAGCACCGTCGCGAACAGCAGCAGAATCGCCATCTCCTGCCACAACTCGGTCACCCCAACGCCCTTCAGCAGGATGCCACGCAGCACTTTGAGAAAATGTGTGAGCGGCAGGAACGCGCCGATCCACTGGAACAGGGCCGGCATCGCCTGCCTGGGGAACATGAATCCCGACAGCAGAATGTTGGGCAGCACGAAGAAAAAGCTGGTCTGCATGGCTTGCTGCTGGGTGCGCACGAGCGTCGAGACGAAGAGGCCCAGGGCCAGGCTGGCCACGATGAAGACGAACGCGATGCCGTACAAGAGGAGGACGTTGCCCGTCAGCGGGACGTCGAACACGAATCTGCCGAGCAGCAGTACCGTCGTCATCTGCACGAGACCCACGCCGACGTACGGTGAGATCTTGCCGAGCATCAGCTCGGTCTTGGTGATGGGTGTGACGATGAGCTGTTCGAGCGTTCCACGTTCGCGCTCACGCACGATCGCCATCGCGGTCACCAGCACCATCGTGATCGTGAGGATCACGCCGACGAGCCCCGGCACGATGTAGTTGGCGCTGCGCAGGCCGGGGTTGTAGCGCGGCCGGATGCGTGTCTCGAGCGGCAGCGCGCGGCTGTGTGCCGCTGCCGACAGGATCGCGAGGTTGCGCACCTGCGCGACAAATGCAGCAATCATTTCCCGGCTCGTCGGGGTCCGCGACTCATCCAGCACGACGGTCGGTATGTGGCGCACGTCCGTCTGGATCGCGAAGCCGAAGAGCAGCAGCTGGATCACGGGGATGCCGGTCATGATCCCGAGCGTGAGGCGGTCGCGGCGCATCTGGATGAACTCTTTGCGGAACATCGGGCCGAAACGTCTCATGCTTCCTGCTCCTGCTCGTCGCGCTCCTGGAGAATGATGAAGGCGTCCTCGAGGTCTTTGCCACCCACCTGCTTTGCGACCTCGCCGGCTGTGCCCAGCGCGATCAGGTGGCCCTGGCTCATGAGCGCGATGCGACCACAGCGACCCGCCTCGTCCATGTAGTGCGTCGTGACGATGACGGTGGTGCCTTGGCCGGCCAATGCGCTGATCGTGATCCAGAATCCCTTGCGCGCGGCGGGATCGACGCCGGCTGTCGGCTCGTCGAGGAAGAGCACCGGTGGCCGGTGCATGAGCGCGCACGCGAGCCCGAGACGCTGCTTCCAGCCGCCGGACAACGTCCCGGCGAGCTGGTAGAGCCGGCGGTTCAGCCCGAGAAAGCTCACCACCTCGGCGATGCGCCCGCGGCGGCTCGGTCCCTCGAGGCCGTAGATCCCCGCAAAAAAATCCATGTTCTCGGCGACGGTGAGGTCCTCGTAGAGGCCGAACCGCTGTGACATGTAGCCGATCCGTTCCTTGATCAGATCGGGAGACTTCACGACGTCCACGCCGGCGACGATCGCCGTACCCTCGGAAGGCGCGATCAGCCCGCACAGCATGCGAATCGTGGTGGTCTTGCCCGAACCGTTGGGTCCGAGCAGGCCGAAGACCTCGCCCTTGGCGATGGTGAGATTGAGATCCCGCACGGCAACGATGGAACCGAACGCCCGAGTGAGGTGGCGCATTTCGACCGTGACCGCGGAATCGATCACGGGACCAGCGGTATCTCCACCCGAACGGGCATGCCGGCCTTGAGCCGTCCGCCTGCTCCATCGGTGGCGACCTTGATGCCGAACACGAGATCGGCGCGCTCCCGCTCGGTCAGGGCGGCGCGGGGCGTGAACTCCGCGCGCGGCGCGATCTCGCTGATCTGTCCGGCGAACGCGGTGTCGGGATACCCATCCACGCGAAGGCGCACGGCCTGTCCGGTCTTGAGACGCGCGACGAAGCGCTCGCCCACGTAGGCGCGAATCCACGGATCGCGGACCAGACCGACCGACACGACGGGAACGCCAGCCGCGATGACCTCGCCCCGCTCGGCGAAGCGGGTGAGCACGATGCCGTCGGCGGGCGAGAGCAGCACGAGCTGATCGCGGATCGATTCGGTGACCTCTGCGCCGGCGCGCGCGGCCTGGGATTCACGCACCGAAGCGCGGACGGACGAGAGGCGTGCGGCAGACGTGGCGGCGGCGGTCTGGAGGCGGTCCAGCTCCTGCGGCGACGCGATGCCTTGTTGACGCAGGACCCGCGCGCGCGCGAGGTCATTGGCGGCCCGAGCGCTGTCCGCCTCGGCGGCGCGGATTTCCGCGGTCCGCGTGGCGGCGGCTTCCGCGAGCGCCCGTCGCTGTTCGATCAAGGCGGAGAGACCGGGCTGCTCCAGCACGGCGACGGTGTCACCGGCGTGGACCGAATCGCCTTCATCCTTGAGCAGGCGTTGCAGTCGTCCCGAGGCGAGGGGGCTGAGCCGGACTTCGCGAATCTCGACCGTCCCGGCGACGGTGAGGGTGCTGCTCGATTCGCTGCACGCCGCCGCGAGCGCGGCGAGCGCTAACGCCGCGGACGGGGAGAGCGCAGCCAATTGCCGGGATCCAGTGCGATACCGCCCTGGCCGCGGATCTCGAAATGGAGGTGCGGGCCTTCGTCGCTCGACTGACCGCCGACGTGGCCGATCACCTGCCCGCGCATGACGCGTTCGCCCTGGCGGACGGTCGCATCATTCAGGTAGGCGTAGAACGTGTAGTACCCGCCGCCGTGGTCGATCAGCACCGACGTCAGGTACAAGCCCAGCGGTCCCGCGAGGCTGACGGTGCCCGAGGCGACCGCGCGGACCGCCGTGCCGACGGGTGCCTTGATCCCGATCCCGTGCCGCGGAATGCGCGTGTTGTTCGGACCCGTGGTCGTTCCGAATGGATAGATGATCGAACCCTCGACGGGCCAATCCAGGCCGCCGAGATCCGCCGTCGTGATCGCACCCGTGGTGGCGGCCGGGACCCCGCGCGACTCGGCGTCGCGGCGCGCGCGCTCGAGGGCTTCGATCCGATCGTTGAGCGAGCGTTCGTCGCGGTCGAGGCGCGACAGCCGCTGCTCCGCCTGGCGCGCGTTGCGACGCGTCTCGCGCAGATTCGTCTCGCGCTCGTGCTCGAGGGCGAGATACCGGCCCAGCTCATCGGTGCGCTCGCGCCGCCGCCGGCCCAGCGTTTCCCGGGCATCGACGAGCAGCTGGCGCTGCCGCGCGACGCGGTCGCGCAGCTTGTGCATGTCGTTGTTGAGCAGGCGATCCTGGCGACTGACGAGGAAGAGATACTTGTAGCGCGACAAGAGATCGCCGAAGCTCTCGGCCGCGAGCAGCACCTGCCAGCTGTATAAGGCGCCGCGTTTGTAGATGTCCACGAGGCGCCGCTCCAGCACCGCGCGCTTTTCGAGCAGCGCATCCTGCGCGATCAACAGATCGACGGTGATCTGGTCGATCTGGCCGCCGAGTC
>QHUE01000321.1 GCA_003221825.1 Gemmatimonadota bacterium | reverse complement strand
CTCGCCGGCGTTCTCGAGCGACACGCCTCCCGAAGGAACCACGCGCAGGAAGGGCAGGGGCGCGAGCACCTCCTGCAGGTATCGGGGGCCGACGGTCGACGCCGGGAACAGCTTGACCGCCGTTGCGCCGGCGCGCCACGCCTCGAGCAGCTCCGTCGGTGAGAACGCTCCGGGCAAACACGGGACGTGGTGGTCGCGACAGTAGCGAACGACGAAGCGATCGAACGCGGGGCTCACCACGAATCGCGCTCCGCGAGCGACGACGTCGCGGGCGGCCTTCACGTCGAGCACTGTCCCCGCTCCGATCAAGCATCCCTTGAGTTCCGGGTCCGACGCGAGCCCGGCGATCGCCTCGAGCGCGCCCGGCGTCGTCAGCGTGATCTCCACGGCCGTCACGCCGCCAGCCGCGAGCGCGGCGGCAACGCCGCGGAGGCCGGTCGATTCGGGCAGCCGAACGACCGCGATCACGCCGCTCGCGAGCCAGGGGGGGGGCTCAGTCATGGGCGAGCGCCGCCTCGACACCCTCGCGCTCGAGGACGCGCATCCAGCGCGTCGTGGCCGCGACGAAGTCTGGGAGCTGCGACGCTTCCGCGAGCGACTCGACCGGCAGTCGCTGCAGCACGAGGTGCGCGGCGCACGCGAGCGCGAGGCCCTCGGGTACGCGCCGCCGCCGCCCGTAAGCGACGATGAGTGGCACGACTCGAATCCGCATCTTGGTCTCCTGATGGGTCAGGATCACGCGCCACTCGTGATCGAGCCACGGGTTCCGGAAGCGCTCCACGACCGACTGGGCGAACTCATGGGCCGCGTCGCCGGGCAGGTCGGTCGCGGGGATGATCTCGTCGAACAACAGCCGCCGCAAAAACGCGCCCAGTCTTGGGTGCTCGACCGCTTCACGAACCGTCCGCACACCGGCCAGAAGCGCGAGCGGCGCCATTGCGGTGTGGGTTGCGTTCAGGAGGCGGAGCTTGCGCTCTTCGTAGAAGCCGATGTCGGGCGCGAACACCACTGATTCGGGACTGAGGTCGATGGGAAACGCCGTCCGCAGCGCGGGCGGGTCGGTCTCGATCGCCCAGAAGGAGTACGGCTCCGTGACGGTGAGCAGGGCATCGGCGTATCCCAGGCCGGCCTCGAGGGCCGCACACTGGTCAGTGGGGGGAGCGCCGGGGGTGATGCGATCCACCAGAGACGAGCAAAACCGGACGCGGGCCGAGCGCCAAGCGCGGAATTCGTCGCTGCGAGTTCCTTCCCGCGCCACCTCATCCACCATGGCGGCGAGGCGCGGTCCGTTGTCGGGGACCAGCTCGGTAGGAATCACGAATAGCGTCGGGCCGTCGGGCAGGCGCTCGAAGCGGGCGCGCAGCACGTCGGTCAGCCGAGCGGGGAAGCCCGCCTCGAGCCGGAAGCCAGACTCGGTCACGTTCACAACCACAATCCGGCCGTTGAACACGCCGGCGCGGTTCGCTGCGTCGACGGATGCGGCGCACAGGGCGCGCAGCAACACGCCGGTGCCGAATTGGAGCACGCGCTCTGGGAGCTCCTGACGGCGGTACGCGCTATCCGGCCAGTGGGCGTTGCTCAGACTGGGAGGGATCCTCGCCTCGCGTCTTGCGGGTCGTGGATAAGCTGCGCCCAAGGCTAGGGGGTCAGCAACACCGCGCGCATTGCGAGTGCGCTCGCGGGACACGCGCCACGCAGCTCCTCGGACTGCTCCAGCGCGGGATCGAGCTCGGCCCGCGGAATCGCCGTGAAGCCGAACCGCGGGAAGAAGTGGCTGGCGGTGGTCGTCAGCAGGTAGATGTCGCGGACGCCTCGTTTCCGCGCCATTTCGAGTGCTCCTTTGGTCAACCGTTCGCCGAGACCTTCGCCGCGTCGTTCGGCCTCGACCGCCACGGACCGCAGCAACCCGGCCTGACCGTACACCTCCACCGCCGCGCACCCGACTATCTTCTGGTTGTCGCGCGCGATGAGCGTTGTCTCGACGTGCTGCTCGATCCCGGCGACCGGTAGCGCCGACGCTTTGAGCAGGGCCAGGATGTCTGGTATATCGGCTGCGGTTGCGGTATGAATGTTCATTGACAGTACAAATCTATCGTGCTTGCTTTGTTTTTCCTCGGCATCTCAGCGTCTATCCTTTGGGGTGCAGGTCAACTGGCAGACCGCCCGGCTGTTAACCGGGAAGTTGGAGGTTCGAGTCCTCCCGCCCCAGTAAGGTCGTGGCGATCGTATCGGCCCGGGGGAATCTGGATAAAGCGCGAGTGCGCCTTATCAACGAAGCCGCCCGGCTCGGCGGCCACGCACGGTTGCTCGATAACAGCTCGTTGACTCGCGTGGGCGGTGATGAGACCTCGAGCCAGCAGCTGACGGGCAAAGTCATCATCTACAGCGACTCGACACGGCCAACTAGGGACTATTCGCTGCCCCCTCTCGATCCCTCTCCTCGTCTCGCCGCCGTTGCGAGATTCGCGTTTTGGATGGACGCCGGGATTCGCATTCCCGGCACGAATCTGCGGTTTGGATTGGATCCGATCCTCGGACTGATTCCCGGCGCCGGTGATGCCGCCGGCGCCGTGCTTGCCGGGTGGATCCTGGTTGAAGCGATCCGGCTGGGCGCCTCGCGCGCCACGGTGCTGCGGATCGCCGGCAACGTGGCGCTCGACGCGCTCGTCGGCGCCGTGCCGGTGCTCGGCGATATCTTTGACTTCGCATGGAAAGCCAATCTGCGGAACGTTGCCCTGCTGGAGCGACACCTCGCGACGCCGGCGCGGGCGGCGCGCGCCGACCGCTCGTTCGTCGTGCTGGTCATGAGTAGCGTGCTGATGTTGGTGCTCGGAGTGCTGGTGCTGGGGATGCTGCTGGCGCGCTGGGCTTTCCACGCGGTGGGCGTCGCGTGACGAGCAAGGCGCGCTGGTTCTGGCCGCTCGCCCTCGCGCTCCTGGTCATGGACTGCGCGACCAAGCGCGCCGTCGAGCACCGCCTGGCTGTCGGCGAATCGCAGGCGGTCGTGAGTGAAGTCGTGCGATTCACGCTCTCGTACAACCAGAATGCGGCGATGAGTATCGATCTCGGCGGGGAGTCGCGTCGGCTGGTGCTGTCGGCCTTGACGATCGCCGCGCTCGTCGTGCTCGGCATTCTGTATCACCGCACCCGGCCCACGGAGCGGCTGCGCGTGATCGGTATCGCGCTGGTTGCGGGCGGTGCCCTGGGCAACCTCGTAGACCGGATCCGCTCGTCCGCGGGTGTCGTCGATTTCATCGATGTGGGCGTCGCCCACGTGCGGTTCTGGACGTTCAACGTCGCCGACATGGGCATCACCATCGGCGCGGTGTTGTTATTGCTCGCGCTGGGCTGGAAGACGCACCGCAGGGGATTGAACGGGCCGGAGCGTAGCCCGTAGCTGTTCGCTCCGGGCGTACTCCGTTTGAGCTAGTCCTGAATAGCGCGCTACGACAGTCGACTGGCGGCGGGATGACCAACGGGGTAAGACGTGGAGTACCCTCAAGGCGTTCGGCTGTGGCGGCACGACCAGCAGCTTCCGCGATTCTATGAGCCCCGCGCGCTCGCGGGGACCGGAGCCGCTGTGGCAGGAGGTCCTGCGACGGGCCGAGGTCACCCTCGGGGGGCGAGCGGTGGGTGTGTGGGAAGCCGATGCGCGCGGTCGACTGCATCTCCTTGCTTCGAGCTCCGAGGACCTTGCCCCTCTCGCCGGCGAGCTGGAGGCGACGCTGCACACGCTGGGCGAGTTGCCCGGAGCGCGCCCGCCACCGTGTCGCTGGGTCGCGAGCCGCCTCGAGGAACAACGTTGGTGCATCG
>QHUE01000175.1 GCA_003221825.1 Gemmatimonadota bacterium | reverse complement strand
GATGAGATTGGCCTTCGACTGCCGGACCACACCGATCGCGACCGAAGGCGTCCCTTTCCAGCGGAAGATCGAGCGATCGTCCTCGGGACCGAGCTCGACGCGGGCGACGTCCTTGAGCTTGACGAGCTGAGTGCCCTGGCTCGCCACGACCATTTCGCCGAATTCCTGCGGCGTTTTCAGCTCGCCCAGCGAGCGCACGGAGAATTCGCGCCGCGTGGATTCGATCCGGCCGGCCGGGATTTCGACGTTGCGCGAGAAGATCGCGCCCTCGACGTCCTGGACCGTGAGGCCGCGGGCCGAGAGCGCCTCGGGCTCCACCCAGACGCGCATCGAGTAGCGTCGCTCGCCAAAGATGGCGGCGCTGCCGACGCCGGGCAGGCTCTGCAGACGCGCCTTGACCAGCCGGTCCGCGATGTCGGACAGCTGCATGAGGTCGTAATTGTCGCTGGAGAGCGCGAGCCAGAAGAACGGCTGCGCGTCGGCCGATTGCTTCGCGATCACCGGCTCGAGCACGTCCACCGGCAGGCGCCCGCGCACGCGCGACACCTTGTCGCGCACGTCCTGCGCCGCGACGTCGACCGGCCGGTCGAGGGTGAACTCAAGCGTGATGTTGCTCGTCTGCTCCGACGACGTGCTGCTCAGCGTCCGGATGCCCTGGATGGTGGACAGCTCTTCCTCGAGTACGTCGGTGACAGCGGTCTCGACCACCTGGGCGTTCGCGCCGGGGAGAACCGTCGTCACCGAGATGACCGGCGGATCGATGTCCGGCAGCTCGCGCACCGAGAGGCGGGTGTAGCCGATGAACCCAAAGAGCACGAGCGCCGCCGACAGCATGCTGGCGAGGACGGGGCGTCGGATCGCGGTATCGGAGAGTTTCATATGCGCAAGCTTTCTGAGGAAAGTGAATCGGCCGGACGGTCCTCAACGTAACGGGACGTCCCACGCACGAGTTCCAAGCCTGTCCTGCTTATACGTCGAAAGAGAACGCGGGCAATCGACACTCGCCGGTCCTGTTTGTGTTCGAACTGAGGGGCCCGAACATACACCGAAGCGTGGAAGACCCGCAAGGGGCGCCCTAAACGTCATAACTTCGCTGTCGGGACACGGGACCGTCCAAGTAGGTTTGAGTCGACGGGGAGGGCTGGCCGAATGGCTAAGGCACCGGTCTTGAAAACCGGCGGGCGCAAGCCCTTACAGGTTCGAATCCTGTGCCCTCCGTCGACTCACCCGCGGAGGCCGTAATGCACGCCGTCGTCACGCTGGTCCTTGCCCTCACCGCCGTCCAAACGCCCTACGACACCGTCTTCGACCAGCTCAAGAATCTCGCCCCGCTCCCGAACGCCGTCGCGCCAGTCCATGGATTAGTCCTCCATCGCGACGTCATGGAGCTGCGTCTCGACGACGGCTTCGCATTCCGGCTGAGTCCCGTTGCGGGCCGCGCCGCCGGCATCGCGTTCGTGGGATCGGGATCGCTGACCTTCACGCCGCCGCTGGTGGTCGAGCAGTTCAATCTGAAGCGCGTCATGGGCGATTCCACGATCAACGGGCCGATCGCCGCGGCCGTCTTTATCTTCGCCGATTCGACCGACGCCGAGCTGGCCCGGTCGCTCAAGTTCGGCCCTGCCCCACAGGGCGCCCCGGATCCCGGCAGCGCGATCGGCGCCGCGCTCGACTACATGGTCGATGGGCGCCGCCACAGCATCGATGAAAGCTTCATGACCGCGCTCCTGAATCACACCACGCCGGGCTTTTTCGCGGCCTACGTGCAGCGCAAGCGCGGCGAGAGCGTGATGATCCAGGTCGATCCCTTCGACCCTGAAGAAATCGTGCTGTTCCGGCGCGGGAAGCTGGTCGGTCAGCGGCTCGAAACGGTCTGCCAGTTTCAGCGCACCGAAGATCTCATGAACAACGTCTCGGTCGCCGACGAGACGCCCGAGCCGCTCAAGGTCTCCTCGTACGACATCGAGTCGACGATCGACGGGGCCTACCGATACTCGGCCCGGACCACCATGCGCGTGAGCGGGCGGCGGGAGCCGCAGCAATGGGTGCTGCTGCAGCTCTACGGCGAGCTCCAGATCGATTCCGCGAGCGTCCAGGGCCAGCCGGTCACATTCTTCCGGCGCGATCACTACTCGCCGCTGTGGATCCAGTTCCCCAAACCGCTCCTGCCCGGCGACAGCGTCGATATCCGCCTCGTCTACCACGGCAGCCTCATCAGCTTTGGCTCCGCGATGCAGGACTTCCTGCCGCCGTGGTGGGATCCGCGGATGCGGGAGTTCATGCCGACGCTCGACCAGTGGGCGTACATCAAGGACACTGAGTACTGGTTCCCGCGTCATAACCTGGGGCGCACCACCCTGCCGCAGCGCGCCGCGATGCGGTTCACGTTTCACACGCCGAAAGACCTGCAGTTCGCGACCATCGGCCGGCTGGCCGACTCGACGGTCGAAGGAAACGTCCGCACCACCCACTGGATGACCGAGCTTCCCACCAATCAGGCGGCGTTCAACATCGGCAAAATGGAAGAGCTGGCGATTCGCGATCCGCGCATTCCGCCGGTGACGGTCCACGTGAATACCGACGCGCATCGCGTCATCGCGCGGCTGTTCCCGCACAGCCGGAATCCCGAAGACATCGTCGGCTCCGACATCGCCAACAGCCTGGGGTTTTTCACCCGCATGTACGGGCCGCCGCTGTTCGACCATTACTACGCGACGGAGATCCCGTACTATCACGGCGAGGCGTTTCCCGGCCTGATCCATCTGTCGTGGGTGACGTTCATCAACTGGTCCACGGACGGCGAAGACGAGAGCTTCCGCGCGCACGAGATGGCGCATCAGTGGTGGTACTACGGCGTCGAGCCGGCGAGCTATCGCGATGCCTGGATGTCCGAAGGATTTGCGGAGTTCTCGGGCCTGTGGTACATGCAGTCGGTCCTGCACGACAACGACAAGTACCTGAAGAAACTGCGCACCGCGCGCGAGAACATTCGCCGGGAGCGCAACAAGGCGGCCCCGCTTGGCATCGGGACGCGGGCGGCGGAGAGCTGGCACGGCGACTATCAGCTGATCACGTACGAGAAGGGCGCCTGGGTGGTTCACATGCTGCGCAACATGCTCCTCGATACCCGCACGATGAGCGAGGACCGCTTCATCGCCATGATGCACGACTTCTATACCACGTTTCGCGGCAAGCGCGCCACGACCGGGGACTTCCAGAAGATCGTCGAGCGGCACGTGGGGCGGCCGATGGACTGGTTCTTCGACGAATGGGTCTATGGGACCTCCGTGCCGACCTATACCTTCTCCTGGAACGCGGAGCAGGACAGCGCCGGGTACGCCGCGGAGCTGCGCGTGCGCCAGAGCGACGTGCCGGATGGCTTCGCGATGTACGTCCCGGTGCTGATCAAGTTCGACCAGGGCGAGGCGCTCATACGGATATTGGTCCGCGGGCCCACGTCCGACACGAAGATCCGGCTCCCCGCCGAGCCGAAGGAGATGCAGCTGAATCCGCTCGAGTCCGTACTCGCGGAGGTGAAGACCGAGGGATGGCATCAATGACGGAAGGTGGCCGCCGGGAAATGACGTTCCTGCTCGCGGGCGTGGAGCGGCGCGTGCTCCGGGCGCTCGCCACGCGCGTGCCGCGCCGCATTCGCTCCAACCACCTCACCGCCCTCGGCATCCTCGGCGCCGTCGGGGCGGGTGCCGCCTACGCCCTGACCACCTACAACCCCACCTGGCTCTGGGTCGCGAGCCTGATGCTGGTCGTGAACTGGCTCGGCGACAGCCTCGACGGCACGCTCGCGCGCGTGCGCGGCACGCAGCGGCCCAAGTACGGCTATTACCTCGATCACGTCGTCGATGCGTTCTCGACCGCCGTCATCGGTCTCGGGATCGGGCTGTCCCCGTACGTGTATCTGGGCCTCGCCCTCGGCATCGTCGTCGTCTATCTCGCGATGTCGATCAACGTGTACCTCGAATCCACCGTGTTCGGCGTGTTCAAGATTTCCTACGGGCGCGTCGGCCCGACGGAAGTGCGCCTGATCCTCATTCTTTTGAATACCGCGGCGTTCATCACCACCGGATGGCCCTCCCCGCTGCCCGTGCCGATCGACGTCCTGGCGAACTGGACGCTCGCCATTCTGCTGGCCGGCATGGTGGCCCTCTTCGTCGGGCGATTCGCGCGCAACCTGTACCGGCTCGCCAAGCTCGAGCCACAACGATTCAGATGGTGGGAGCAAGGCTAGCCGCGCTGCTCCTGGTCACGGCAATACCGGCGGCCGCGCAGAGCGTCCGCGGACAGCTGTCGGACAGTGTCAGCCGGGCACCGTTGGCGGGGGCGTTTCTTACCCTCGTGGATGAACATGGCGTCGAGAAGGCGCGCTCGATCACGAATGGCGCCGGCGAATTTCTGCTCACCGCTCCCGCCGCGGGCGTGTACCGGCTCCGCTCCAAGCGCATCGGTTTTCGTCCGTACGTCTCTCGCCCCCTCACATTGCAGGCCGGTGAAACAGTCTCCTTCAGCGCCGCAATCGATCCCATTCCGGTCGCACTGTCGCAGGTCGTCGTCGAGGGGGAACGCCAGTGTGATGTCGAAGGCGGTGCATCAGTCGCGGCGGTGTGGGACGAAATCCACGAAGCGTTGGCGGCGGTGTCGTGGACGGCGCGCGACCCAGGCTACTGGTACAGCATCAGGCGCTTCGAGCGAGAGACGACCCTGGGGGGGCGTCCCCGCGGCCCCGACTCCACGTGGCGCGACGACGGATACCGCCGGGTACCCATCAAGAGCGCACCGCCCGAGCAGCTCGAGCGGGAAGGGTTCGTCGTCGTCGACCAGCAAGGCTGGACGTATCACGGGCCTGACGCGGACGAATTGATCAGCGACGCATTCCTGCGCACGCATTGCTTCGAGACAAAGTCTGGGCGCGGAGAAACCCAAGGGCTGATCGGACTCTCGTTCACGCCGGCTCGCGGCCGCACACTGCCCGACATTACCGGCACGCTCTGGATCGACCGCACAACGGCCATGCTGCATCACCTCGATTTCACCTACACCCGCTTGCCCCAGGAGCTGGTCGCTCCGCGCGCCGGCGGTCGGATCGAGTTCCTGCGCGTGCCGTCCGGCGCCTGGATCGTGCGGGATTGGGTGATCCGGATGCCGGTCGCGGCAGTGAACCAGCGAGTGATCGGGGGGGGGACGCAGCTCGAGGTCGTCAGTTTCCGGGAGACCGGCGGGAACGCCGCGGTGATCAAGACCGGGGCGGGGATCATCGTCTATGGCTCCGACTCGGCGGCTGCAGCTATCGCGGGCGCGCCGGCCGCGGCGCAGGCCCCAGCCCCCGTCCTCGCGCAGGCGCCGCCGCCGGCGCCCCCGGCGCCTGTTCCGGGAACCGACGTTCCGCCACCCCCGCCCCCCGAGCCGCCGTCGGCCCCAGCCCCTGCCGACGACTCGACGCGCAGTCGGGCCCGCCGCGGCGCGCGCAACCAGAGCGTGCTGGCCGCCGAGGAGTTTGCGACGTCGACCGCGGTCGATGCGCTGGCGCTGGTGCAGGAGTTCCGGCCCAACTGGCTGCACGGGCGCGGCGTCATCAGCATCAACGACCCGTCGGCCGGCGACGTGCGCGTGTATCTGAACGGCGTCCCGGCCGGCGACGTGACCCAGCTGCGGGATTTCCGCCGCACCGATATTCGCGAGCTGCGTTTTCTCAACGCCGGCGAGGCGCAGGCGCGGTACGGCCTGGGACACGGCGGCGGCGTCATTGAAGTGTGGATGAAATGATTGGTGCCCCCCCCCGCTCAGCGGGCGCTCGGGCTCCGGGCAGTAACTACGGTGCGGCGCTCACCGCGAGCTGATGCCGGCTGGGCGGTTCAGCGCGGCGATCAACGCGGGGGCGCCGGAGCGGCCGAACAAGTACCACGTCATGCCGCGCACGCCGAGCCATGCGCAGAACGCGAGGCCGAGCGTACTTGCGAGCCCGAGCGTAACGCCCTGTTGCGCCAGCCATGGCGTGAAGGTGTCGACCAATTCACGGTACAGGAAGAGCACCTGGAACATCGCGACCGCGATTTGCACCACGATCATCTGCACGATGTTGCCGATCTGTTTCGCCGCGATCGCTTCCTTCAGGACGTGAATGCAGGCGTAGCTGCCCGCGATGATGATCGTCAGGAAAATCCACAGCAGCAGGACGAGCGCGATCGGGTTGACTGTGAAGCCGGTGAGGTCCGCCAACAGCTCGCTCATCGTGGGGCGCAGCGTAACCGTGAAGATCGTCGCCTCGACCGCGCACCAGACGATCAGCAGGACGAGGGCCCACGGGACGTCAGGACGAGGGGAGAACGCGTCGAGCATCTCCTCTTGGGTCGGGCCGCCGGGGTCTTGCATAGCGGCCTCATTGTTATAGACGGGACCGGTCAAGTCAAGAAAATCGCCGAGGTGGACGATGACGATCATGAGCGGGTACCCAAGCAGCAGCGAAGCCGCTAAGTTCAGGCGCTGCAGAAGTTGGAGGGGTGGCCGAGTGGCTGAAGGCGGCGGTTTGCTAAACCGTTATAGGGCCTTAAAACCCTATCGGGGGTTCGAATCCCCCCTCCTCCGTGCTAAAGAATGTCCAATGATCATGGATCAATGATCATTGGACATTGGTCCTTCGGTTCCCGCCGCCGCTGCTAGAACATCAACCACACGAGTGCGTAGATGGTGTTGTTGTCCGACGCGCTGCGTCCCGCAACCGCAACGTCGTAGTTGCTCGTGCCGCCGTTGAACTTCTGATACGCGACATACTGTAGCGAGAACCGGGTGTTGATCCACGGCATGAATTGCAGCTCGGCGATCACGCCGTTGCTGTTGGGTTTTCCGGTTGCGTTACCCGTGACCGCCCCCGGGGCATATAGCAGCGTGTCGGTGGTGCCACTCGTGCTGAAGACGCCGACCGAGCCGCCCCAGCGGGTGGGCGTCAGCCACGACGCGTCAGCCCGCACGGTGTTCAGCGTATTCTTGGCATTCTCAGACCCTCCGCCGCCAAAAGTGGCATCGAGCGTCTGTCGCTCATGGATGTAGCTCGCGTGGACGACGAACGTCCCCAGGCCATTTTTTCCTGCATGACGTTCGTATTGCAGATCGGCACCGACGTCGCTGAAGCGGTCGGTGGGTCCCGTGACGCCGGTGGGATACAACCGCGAGGCCAGGCCGAACGTCCCCAGCTCGATGTACTGCGTCCCAAACGTCCGCTGGTAGGCGAACCGCCAATAGGGCGTCACGCCCTTCATGATCCCCGTCGAGGTCGCGTCCGGGGGATGGGGGCCGCCTTGCGGCGAGGAGCGATAGACCGACAGCTCTCCGTAGAGATGGTCGTCCCACAGCGCGTAGGTCCCGATCCCGGCGACGCTCTGCGCCAATCCTTCATTGATCAACGGGGATCCGCTGGGAGTGGGGGCGACGCCCGATGAACCGAACGGAAATCCCCATACCGGCGTCGAGTTCCACACATCCTGCACCGTCGGGCTGTTGTTGACGGTAATGCCGTAAATCGTCCGCTTGGACAGAACCTTGGCGTGGTTCGCGTAGCGGAGATCGATGTTGTCGACGCCCAGCGTGCCCTCCGCTCCGTCGTACGTGATCTGGATGAAGGTGCCGAGCCGCGGTGAGATCGCTTCACCGAAGAAGACGCTCAATTCCTGAGGAAACTCGACGTCGCCGTTCTGCGTGCCGGGCTGCGCCTTGGATGTCTGCGTGAACGACGTCTGCAACATCGTCGAGACCGGGGGAATGAGGTTGATCTTGAGCGGCGACGGCGTCGTCTCGGTGGGTCCGATGGTCTGCAAGCCGGTCAGCGTGTAGGCATTGAGCTTGAACTGGCGGCCGAAGGCGGTGAGCATCGGAAACGCCGTGTGACACACGTTGCAGGCGAGACCGGTTTGCCGCGAAAAGCTCGGAATCCCGCGGTTGAGCGACGCCTCATACCGCAGGATCCAGTCGGGAACGCCGGCGCGGGCGACGGCAGGTAGCGACAGCCCCACGAAGAGCAGCAGAAGACGTCGTATCATCGAACCCTCTCGGGAAAAGGATTCCTGCAACCATGCGTCGAGGATTATGAAGGATTTCGGAAGGCTTTATGATGGCTCTCTTCAACCGTCGTTGCATTCTGCGCCGATGCAGGGCGCGCGCGACGGCGTTGCCACCGCACGCAACGTGGCGCCACCGCCACGGCGGGCTCGCGCCCTTAGTCTCGCCCCACGTATGAAGGCACGCACATTGCGGTGTCGGGAGCCGCGGGACCCACCTTCGCCCGGAGCATGCGATGCGCTCGAAGCTCCTGCTCGGCTTACTCTCGCTCGCTGCCTGTGAGCGGGTCGAGCCCCCGGTCGCGCCACAGCACGTCGACCCGCTCACGTCACAGAGCAGCTCCGGCCGCATCGCGTTCGTGAGCAGCCGCGACGGCAACAACCACATTTACGTGATGAACGCGGACGGCACCGGGCTCACGCGCCTGACCAATGACCCCGCCTCGGATGGCTATCCCGCGTGGTCGCCCGACGGCAGCCGCATCGCGTTTACGAGCACCCGGGACGGTCACAACAATATTTACGTG
>QHUE01000042.1 GCA_003221825.1 Gemmatimonadota bacterium | reverse complement strand
AACCGCGGGATACTTCTCGAGCACTGCACCTCTGGCGACCGGCGCCGCCTGGTACGGTGGGAAGTAGCCGCGATCGTCGGTCAAAGCAACCAGATCGAGCGCGGCGATCTGACCGTCGGTCGAGTTGCCGGCGATGACATCGACGCGACGGTCGGCGAGCGCCCGGTAGGTGAGCCCCAGGTCCATCGCCGTCGGCGGCCGCGAGAAGGTCAGGCCGTACACCTTGGCAAGACCCGCAAACCCGTCCGCGCGTTCGAGGAACTCGTAGCCGAATCCCGCCTTCCAGCGGGGCGCCACGCGCACGAGATCCGCAATCGACCGCAACCCATATCGCTCGGCATCGGCACGGCGCACCAGGATGGCGAACGTGTTGTTGAAGCCGAGCGGTGCCGTCCATTGCAGCTTGAAATCGCGCGCGTACGCCGCGGCGACGAAGCGATACACGCTGCCGGGGTCTGCGATCGGCGGCTGCTTCAGAATGGCGGTGAACGCGGTGCCCGTGTACTCGATGTAGAGGTCGATGTCGCCGGCCGTGATCGCCCGATGACAGACGAACGTTCCCCCGAGGTGGAGCCGCCGCTCCACGGGCAGCGCTGTGCGACGCTCGATTTGCTGCGCTACGATCTCCGCCAGGAGATCGGATTCGGTGAAGTTCTTCGCGCCGACGACGATGCGATCCCGCCTGCCACAACCGGATACCAGAATCGCCAGCAACACCAGGAAGCGCGTCACTTCGGCCGCCAGACGAGCCGGCGTTCCGCGAACCCGAGCAGAGCGTCGGCGAGCAGCGCGAGCAGCGCGGCCGGAATAGCACCCGCGAGGATGAGCGTATCGTCCACCGTGGCTACGCCGCGAAAGATGTAGACGCCCAGCCCGCCCGCGCCGATGGCGGCCGCGATGGTCGCGACGCCGACGCTCACCACGGTCGCGATCCGCACTCCCGCGAGGATGACGCCCGCGGCGAGCGGCAGCTCGACCAGCCAGAGCAGCTCGCCGTCAGTCATCCCCATGCCGCGGCCGGCCTCGCGCACCGCCGGGTCCACGCCCGTGATCCCGGCGTACGTATTACGGACGATCGGCAGCAGCGCGTAGACGACGAGCGCGCTGATCGCGGTCCATGCGCCGATGCCGAACACCGGAATCAGCAGACCGAAAAGCGCCAGGCTGGGGATCGTTTGAAACACATTCGCGAGCCCGAGGACGGGCCGGCGCCACGCGGGCCGGCGGACCACCAGGACACCGAGCGGCAGACCGAGAGCCGAGGCGAGCGCGGTGGAGATGGCGACCATGCCGATATGCTGGCCCAGCAGCAGCCCTACTTCGCCCGCGTGGTGGGCGTAAAACTCGAAGAGCTTCAGGCAGCGTCCATGAACTGTCGGACCGCGGGGGATGTGCTGGCGCGAAACTCGTCCGGTGTTCCCAGAAACGTCAGGCGTCCGGTCTCGAGCAGCCCGATGCGCGTACCCAGCAGCAAGCCCTCGCGTACGTCGTGCGTGACGAACACCATCGCCTTGCCGAGCCGGCTTGCGAGCGCGCGAAACTCGCGCTGCAGCTCGAGGCGCGTGATCGGGTCGAGCGCCGCGAACGGTTCGTCGAGCAACAGCAACGGTGGGTCGACGGCCAGCGCGCGGGCCACGCCGACGCGCTGGCGCTGGCCGCCGGACAGCTCGTGCGGAAAGCGCGCTGCGAATGTGCCGGGCTCCAGGCCGACCAGCGCAAGCAGCTCGCGTACCCGGCGCGCGATGCGGTCTGGCGGCCACCGCTCGAGGCGCGGCAGCAGCCCGACATTCGCCGCGACCGTGAAGTGGGGGAACAGACCGATGTCCTGAATCACATAGCCGATGCGGCGCCGCAGCTGCGTGGCGACGGCCGCGGCGGTCGGTTCGCTCGCGATCCGCACGGTGCCGCCCGTCGGAGTCAGCAGCCGGTTCACGAGCTTCAGCGTCGTCGTCTTGCCCGAGCCGCTGCGCCCGAGCAACACGAGCGTCTCTCCCGCCGCTACGGAAAACGACACGCCGTCGACGAGGTTCTTACCACTTCCCGGCAGCTCGTAGCGCAACTCCAGCACCTCGAGCACGCTGCTCATGCCGGGACGTGCTTCAGCTCGTCGACGTCGCCAGCGTCGGGCGCTTCTCCGTGGCGGAGACCTTGAGCCGGATCCACATCCCCGCGAGGCCATGGCCGGGCACGGCGCAGAAGATCATGTACGCGCCCGCCTTGTTCGCCACGAACCGCAAGGAGTCCGACTCCCCACCGGCGAGCCCCTGCATCAGCCGGGCCGTCATGGCGCGGGCGAAAGCGGGAGGCTCGACGGGACCTGCCGGCATCGGCTTCGTCGTGTCGACGACTTCCGCGGAGTGTGGAAGGTTCGTGTCGTGGTTCGTGAAGTGAATCACGACCGTCCAGCTCGTCGGGACGGTCAACGTCAGCTTGCCGTCGTTGAAGCCGTTGAAGTTCAGGCCGCCATTGAGCTGGGTCAGCCCAGCGGTCAATTGGAAGGTCGCGGTCTTGGCGGTCGTATCGACGGTGAGCCAGTTGCGGTCGATCGATTGCGGCGCGGCGGTTTGGGCCGCGCAGAGCGGCGCGACGAGCAAGAGTAACCCGGTGAGGCTCAAACGTTTTGTCATGGGTCCAAGCTACCTACCGACCGGCTCCGACGGAAAGGCCTAGGTAGACGTTGCGACCGGGAGCCGGCTCATAGAAGCGACCGCGTGCCGCGTTGATCACGACCGAGCTGACGTACCGATGGTTGAAGGCATTGTTGATGCCCAGGAAAGGCCCGAGGCGCATCCCACCGCTTTTTCCTTCCCAGCCGACACGCACGCTTGTCGCCCACCATGGTGACGTCGTCGTGCTGCCCGTGTCGCTCACGACATATCCCGACGAATACGACTGCTGGAGTTCCGCCCACACGCCGCGAAGTGCGGCGGGGTGCGCCCGCGCGAACAGATTCAGCCAGTGCTTGGGGATCCCGGGCAGCGCGCGCCCGTCCAGCACGTGGGGGATCGTGTCCGTGAAGGTGTAGTGCCGGTATCGATAATCCGAGTATGTCCATGCGACGTTCAGGCTCATGCCCGGCGCAATGGATAGGTCGGCGCTGACCTCCATGCCTCGGTGCCGCGTGCTGCCGGCGTTCCGGTAATAGAACCGCGGCGCGGCGATCTCATAAGGAATGAGCGCGTCGCGCACGTCGGCTTGAAACACCGCGACCGTGTACCCGACGCGTTGGCCGGCCGACCCACGCGTGCCGATCTCGTAATTCCAGGCCTGCTGCGGCTTAAGACCGGTGTTGAATCCACCCGTGCCGGCTGGCGAGTTGGCGAGCTCGGTGGTCGTCGGCGTCTCGAACGATGATCCGACGTTGGCGTACACGGTGACCGTGCTCGACGGATTCACGCCGATGCCGAACGATCCGGAGAGGGCGCGCATCAGCCGCGCGCCCGAATCGTCCGGATTGGTGTCCGTCGGCGTCGCGAAAATCAGATGGTCCTGCACGCCAAACTTCACCCAATCGTATCGCAGCCCGGCCGTGAGCGTCGTCCGGGGTGAAAGCTCGAGTGCGCTCTGGACGAACGGTCCGATCTCCGTTACGTGCTCCAGCTGATCGAGCGTGCGCACGGTGTCGGGTTTGGCGGGGTCGCTCGCCGTGTACGCAAAGTTCTTGCGGTCGTCGCGCAGGCGCTGGAAGTCAATGCCCGCGGTCAGCCGATGCACGAGAGAACCGAGCGGCGCCGGGTACGTGACGCTGGCGCGCGCTCCGTAATCGATCCGATCCAGATCGATATACGTCGTGGTGATCGGATTCTTGAGATCGCGGGTGAGCCCGAACAGCGTGAACGCAGCCTCGCCACCGTTCGCCCAGGCACGGCGCACCGTGGCGCCGCTCTGGACTTGTGTCACCGCCTTGCCCGCGTTCCGTTGCAGGTTGAGTGCCGGCGCCTGATCGGGGTTCGCACGCAGCTCGGCGAGCGTCAGCGAGCCAGGATTGTCGGCCCGCGGGTTGTCCCCTACGTCGGTCACCAGCGCGAGCGACCAACCGTCCGCCAGGGGCAGTCGCAGGCGCGCGTTGAGCACGCGCTGGTCCGCCGCGCTGTGGTCGCGCTCTCCCTTGTAATCGAGCCGCGACACCGTCAGCGCCGCGCTCCCGCCGCCGACGCGCACCCCGGTCGTCGTCTGCCATTTGTTCCAGGAACGGCCGGATCGTTCGCTGAACTGGCCCGCGACGACCCGCGCGTCCTCACGCACATCGTCTATGCTCTGCGGATTGGTCCAGATGCTGATTACGCCGCCCGAGGCATTGCCGAACAGCGCCGACGCCGAGCCGCGCAACACCTCGATGTGGTCCACCTCGGCCAGCTCGAGATTCGTCAGCTGGCCCTGTCCATCGGGCAGCGTTTGCGGGATCCCGTCCACGAGAATCTTGATGCCGCGCACGGCGAACGCCGAGCGGGCGCCGAAGCCGCGGATCGAGATCCGCTGATCCTGGGAGAAGTTGTAGCGGTTGGCTACGAACACGCCGGGCACGTTCGCGAGGGCCTCGTCCAATCCCCAGGTCGGCTTGGCGCGGCTGATCTGGGCGCGGTCAACCGTGTGAATGGCCAGCGGCACCTTCGTGAGCGGCGTCTCGGACCGCGTGACCGAGACCGTCGCGGGCGGCAGGGTGAACGGCTTGGTGGTGTCGGGTTCCTGCGCCGTGAGGCTCAGCGGTACGCAGCCCCACGCCAGCGCGTATATCGTCCATCCCCCGGGGAGAAACATGGCTCGGGTTCTAACGCATGGCGGCAGACGGCGTCAAGAGCGGTGGTCGTCCGTCACATGTCGCAGATCACTCTGATCAGGAGCGGACTCTGCTAGTGGTGCGTCACCGCGACGACGGCGACCATGGTTGTGACGATGATGCCGGCGATCCGCCATTTTGATTCCGAATCGCCACGTCCCGGCACCTGAATGCGATCCCCGGCCCGGACGCCGAGCTCATCCAGCGTCGCACCCCGCGCGATCGCTGCCTGCAGGTCGCTCCCGCTCCACAAGGAAGCGTTGCCGCGCAGGATGCTGAGCTGATCGACACGCGCCGCCTGGGTCGCGCCCCCCGCGAGCATGAGTGCGTCGGGCAGCACCAGATCGACGGGGACGGCATAGAATCCGGGACGGCTCACCTCACCGACGACCGAGACGCGAATCAGGGCGCGCGCTTGCACGACGGGGTCCTTGATGTAGCGACCCAACTCTCGGGTCAAATGGGCCTCGAGATCGTTGCGACTCACGCCGGCGAGCGGGATTTCGCCGATGTTGGGAAGCCGCAGCGCCGGCCCCGCCACGACACTGAAGGTGTCCGACAGGGCCGAGTCCCCCTCTACATGGAGCAGGATGCGATCGCCGACCTGGAACGTTGTGGCGCGTGATTGTGCCGCCACCCCAGACCCGCCGGTGCTGAGCAACGCCGCTGCGACGGTCAATGACCAGAGAGATCGTTTCATGGGACCGGTGTACCCTTCCCCCGCTAGACGACCTGCGGACCAGACGTACGGCGGCCGTCGCCTTCGTCCACAGCCTCGTAGCCGGGCAAATAGTACGAGTAGTACGCGTAGTAGCCGTAGGCGGCACCGCGCGGGACGTCGTTTAGCACGGCGCCGAGCAACCGGATCGGTAGTCGTTCGAGCACCTCGAGCTTCGCCCCTGCGATCTCGCGGTGGCTGTGTCCGGTCCGCAACACGACCAGCAGCGAGCCCGTCACCGTTCCCAGAATGAACGGGTCGACGCCGGCGGTGAGCGGCGGGCTATCTACCAGGATCACGTCATACTGCCCGCGCAATTCCGCGATGAGCTCAGTCATCGCCTGCGATCCGAGCACCTCCGGCGCCCGCTGTGTGCGCGTGCCACCCCCGATGAGCGCAAGCCGCGGGTACGGCGTCGGCTGCACGATCTGGTCGTGGCCCACCTCCCCATTCAGGAAATCGACCAAACCGGGTTGTCGATTGGCCTTGAACCGACGGTGCAACACGCCCCGGCGAATGTCGCCATCCACGAGCACCGTGCGATGGCCGCCGTCCGCGAACGCGAGCGCCAGATTGGCCGACAGGAACGACTTCCCGTCGCCCGGCCCGGGGCTCGTGACCGTGACGAGCAACGGCCCGGGACCGTGCTCGTTCATGAGGTTGAGGCGGACGCCACGCAGGGCCTCGACGACTTCGACCGGGTCCTTGGCGCGCAGATGCGGCACCGCGCCGAGGATCGACAGCCCGAGCTCGCGCGACACCTGCTCGGGGTATCGCACCTTGGGGTCCACGCGGTCGAGCAGGATCGCCCCCACCACGCCCAGCCCGAGGCCGGCCAGAAGTCCCATGAGCAGGAGACGTGGGGCTGTGTTCTTGATCGGCCGCTGCGGCACGATGGCCGGGTCGAGAATCCGCACATCGGGCACGGTGGCCTCCGCGGCCAGCCGGGCCTGATCGTAGCGCTGCTGGAGCGCCGTATACGTCTGCTCCTTCAGCTGCGCGTTGCGATTCAGCCGGACCTCTTCAATGGCGCGACCGGGAATCTGGCGCAGGTCGTGGGACGCAGCGTCCACCTGTCTCCCCAATTCCGACTCGCGCGAGGCAAGCTGGGACGCGAGCGTGCGCGCGAGCGTCGGGATCGTCCGCTGCTGGAGCTGGGCGATCTCGCTCACCAGACGCTGCAGCGGCGGATACGCCTCGGAGTAGTGGTACCGGTAGGCGCGCAGCTGTGCCTGCTTGTCGCTCAGCTCTTTGAGGGCATTCGACAACTCGGGCGCACGCTGGGCGGACTCGATGGCGGACAACGCGTCCGTCGGCAGCCCGGAATCCCCACCCTGCGTCAACAAGCGCTGGAGCGCGTCGCGGTCGCGCCGCAACTGGTCGCGCTCAACCTGCATGTCGAAGAAGCTCGCGCGGATCGGGTCGCGGGTCCCCGCTGCGGCAGCCTGGCCGGCTTGTTGATCCGACGGCAGGGTAATCGTGCGCGTGCGGAATCGCTGCTGCGCCGCTTCCGCGTCGTCGAGATTCCGCTGAGCGGTTGTCAGCTGGTCTTCGAGGATCTTCGTCAGCTCGCTGAGCTTTTCGCGTTTCAGTTGGGCCGCCACTGCCACGTAGCGCTGCGAGACGGCGTTCAGAATGCTGGATATCAGAACCGGGTTCGTGCCCTGCAGCTGCAGCGCCAGGAAGTTGCCATTGAGGTCCATCCGCACATCGAGCTGCTCGCCCAGCCGCAGGGCGGCGTCGCGCGGCTGGACCACGGAGAACTCGATCGTGCGGCCGGGCGACAAGCTTTCCGGTCCCGGGACCCAGCGAAACCCCAACCGCCTCCCCACCGAGTCGCCGACCGTTCCCCGCTCCAGGTCCACTCCCTCGGCGGCCGCCAGCGTGTACGTCTTGCTGTCATCGCTGACGCTCAACCGGTAGGCGCCCGGGCGGAACGCGTCCGCCACGCCGAAACCGCTGAAGGACGGCCGGTCGGCGGGCCGTTTCACTTCGAGATAGAGACGGAGGTCGCGCACGACCTGATCCAACACGATGTACGATCGCAGCAATTCCACCCACGCATCCGCATCGAGCAGCGCGCCCTGCCGGATCGGCCCTCGCGCATCCGAGGGGCCTTCGCCACGCCGGTCGGGGACGTCCACCCACACGTTGGCCTGCGCCCTGTAGACCGGGCGCAGTAGACGAATCGCCGCAAACGCAGCGCCGATGCCCATCGTCAGCGTGAGGACCAGGAGCCATTTGAAGCGGAGCAACGCACTCGCGATGCGCCGCCAGTCGGGTCCCGGCTCGCCCCCGTCGGGGAGACTTGGCGTGTGAGGGGGGCTGGCTCGCCGCAGGGCTGGCGCGGCGGTCTGACCGCGAACTGCTGGAAGAGGCAGTGGATTCATCAGCGGCCCAAGCAGCAAGACCTATACCGTGCGAGGTCTCATCGTGGCTTTCGGGGGACCGTCGCATGCTTCCCACAACGTGGTGCATGTGCCATGTAGCGCCCGGACCGCAAATCTCCCGAAACCGGCACAGGCTTTGCGAATCACGCGGGCATGATGACCCGCGACCAGGCTCGACGCGCACTCAATCTCGTGATTGCCGCGGTGGCGTTGCTGCTCGCCTTTCCATTGATGGCAATCATCGCCGTCTTGATCAAACTCACGTCCCGTGGTCCGGTGCTGTTCACGCAGCAGCGTATCGGTCTCGATCGGCGCGCACTGGGCGAGCCTGCCGGCAACTTTCGGCGCCATGCCGACGACGGCGGCCGCACGTTCACCATGTACAAGTTCCGCACGATGCGGGTCGACGGCGGAGCGTCGTCGCAGGTCTGGGCGCAGCGCGACGATCCGCGCGTGACTCCCCTCGGACGCGTGCTGCGAAAGTTGCGGCTCGACGAGTTACCGCAGCTGTGGAACGTGCTGGTCGGCGATATGAACGTCGTGGGCCCGCGCCCC
>QHUE01000320.1 GCA_003221825.1 Gemmatimonadota bacterium | reverse complement strand
GCGAAGGTGAAGACGCTCGTGTTCGGGGCGTACGACGAGAAGGCGGGGATGTGTGGGTCGGTGGGGGATCTGGTGCGGCATCCGCGGCTGAATCACCGGGTGGATGTCCAAAGTGGGGTCGAAGCTGAAGCCTGCACGGAGTTGATTAGAGCTTTTTTTGCAGCAAAACGCCCAGCGCCTCAGCCGCCTCGCTGATTTGTGCATCCGTGACGTATGGCGCCGGACCCAGCCGCAACATCTCTCCGCGATAGTCGGTCCAGATGTTCTTCTTGCGTAGGGCTTTTTGAATCTTCCCAGCCCGCGGCGCCGGGATCGCCAGAAATCCACCAATTGCATCGTTCCTCGAGACACCAGACAGAATCTCGATTTGATGTTGGTTGAGCTCGCGCAGCTTCGGCGCCGTGAGCTTCTGGTCTTCGAAGAACTTGAAGACTGCCGCTGCTCGATAGTGGCTCGTAAAGTCGTACGTCGCACCCGCAAATCGCGCGGGCCCTGGACCGTACGCGACACGACCGCTTGCCGGTGAGCGGCTGAGATCTGTGAATTCGCTGAACCAGCCGGTTACAACCGGCCGCAGATCGGAATCCTGGGGAAACCTCAGAAACGCATTGCCGGGGCCGAGCTGGCAGTATTTGTAGCCACCTCCGACCACGTACGCACGCTGCAGTCCTTCCGCTATGAGAGAAAACGGCACGACGTTGAGCGCGTGATATGCGTCCACCAGCAGTTCGGCGCCCACTCGCTCGCAGGCCTCTTGGACCACGCGGAGATTCGGGACGATGTGGGCATTCGTGTACAGCACCGCGGACACCAGCACGGCCGCGGTGCGATCGTCCACCGAAATCGCCAGCCGCTCGGCCAACGTCGCGGCCGGCATTGCCGGCACCTTGATGACCTCGATGCCTTCTTCCGCCAAGCGATCAAGCTGGCGACGGATGGTGTGAAACTCAGCGTCTGTCGTCACGAGCTGGGGACGCTTTCTGAGGGGAAGCGCCGACAGAAACCGCACGACGAGCTCATGGGTGTTTTGCGCCAGCGCGATGCGCTCGGGCGTATCGTCCATGAGGCGCGCGAACCCGCGCCGCACCTCATCGGCCTTTGCGAATGCAAGATCCCACACATCATCGACGTGCTCGGCGGCATCGAGCCACGCCTGCTGCTGCGCTTCGAACGCCACGTCCGGCCACGCTTGGTGAGAGTGGCCGGTGAGCAGAATCCGTTCGGTAACGCGAAAGCGGGTGTAGTGCTTGGCCAGCTCCTCAGGATTGATCACGGCGGCGAGAACGGCGGCGGCGAAGGGCGGCGAAGGGCGGCGAGGGGCGGCAAAAGCCAAGGAGATATCACAACTCCGCTCTGATCGCCCAGAGATCAGGGAAAGCCGGCTGATTGATCGTTGTCAACAGATACTCAGCCCCGGCTGAGCCTCCAGTGCCCGACTTGGTTCCGATCGTTCGCTGAACCATTTTCACGTGCCGGTATCTCCATTCCATAAACCCTTCATCGAGGTCGACCAGTCGCTCCGCGATCTGCGCCACCGTGGGATTCTTCTTGTACACCTCGACGAGGATGCGCTGCACCTCGGGCGACGGTTCGTAGGCCTTGCTGTGATCTCTGTCAAGCAAGGTCTTCGGGACTCGGTATTCGTTGGCCGCGAGATAATGCAGGAACGCATCCCACAGCGTCGGCTGGCTGAGCCGCCGCTCGACGCGCTTGCGGTTCTCGCTGCCTTCGGGATAGCGCTCGAACGACGGCCGCCCCTTCTTGCCCAGAATGAACTCGATCTCGCGGAACTGATGCGACTGAAAGCCGCTCCCTGACTCGAGGCGATCGCGGAACGCCAGGAAGTTGAGCGGCGTGATCGTTTCGAGTACGTCAATCTGTGCAACCAATGTCTTGAGGATGGTGAGGATGCGCTTCAGCGTCGCAGCTGCCAGCGGCGTGTCGTTCGAGCGCAAAAGCTTCTGCAAGTAGTCGAGCTCGTGCAGCACCTCCTTGAACCAGAGCTCGTAGACCTGATGGATGATGACGAAGAGGGTCTCGTCGTGTTCGAGCTCGCCCGGACGGGGCTGCTGCAACGCCAGCAGCTCGTCCAGCTTGAGATAACTAGAGTAAGTGACGGTCATAGTCTCGGTTTGTACCGGTTGAGCGTCGCATAGGGATCAGGCCAGGGAAGTGCATAGCCCTGCTCGTAGGCGGCGTGTCGCGTCCAGTAGGGATCCGCCACCGTTTGGCCGGCCGACACGTCTGTGATGTCGCAGGCATGGGCCTTGAGCATCCGGGCCACCTCGACCGAGTCGGCCGGCTGCATCCCGCCCGGCGCCCAGTCGACGGCCGAAATCCGTACCGACATCGGCTTGTGATCGGGCCACGCGCTCCGCACGGCGTCGAACACCTCCAGCGGAAACCGCATCCGGTTCTCGAGCGAGCCGCCGTACGCATCGGTGCGCTGGTTCGTGAGCGGAGAGATGAAGCTCGCGAGCAGGTAGCCGTGGGCGAAATGCAGCTCGAGCAGATCGAACCCCGCCTCATCCGACATCTGTGCGGCGCGGACGAAGTCGGTCTTGACCTCGTCCATGTCGTCGCGCGTCATCTCCTTCGGCACCTGGCTGTACGGGAAGTAGGGCAGCGGGGACGCCGAGATGATCGGCCAGTTGTCGTTGGGCAACGGCTCGTCCATCCCTTCCCACATCCGCTGCGTCGACGCCTTGCGACCGGCGTCGCCGAGCTGCATCGCGATCTTGGCACTGCTGTTCACGTGCACGAAATCAACGATCCGCTTCCACGCCGCGACGTGCTCCGGCTTGTACATCCCGGTGCAGCCCGGCGAAATGCGCCCCTCGCGGGAGACGTCGGTCATCTCCGTAAAGACGAGCCCGGCGCCCCCGACCGCGCGACTGCCGAGATGGACGAGGTGCCACTCGTTCGGCATGCCGTCCTCGGCGACGTACTGGCACATCGGACTCACCACGACCCGATTGCTCAATACCAGGTCGCGCAATTTGAACGGCGTGAACATGGGTGGAGGA
>QHUE01000319.1 GCA_003221825.1 Gemmatimonadota bacterium | reverse complement strand
ATCGCGTTCGTGAGCGACCGCGACGACGTGGGGAACAGCACTGAGATCTACGTGACGAACGCGGACGGGACGCTACCCACGCGGGTGACCACGAACAGCGCGTTCCACCTCTACGACTTCCCGGCGTGGTCATCCGACGAGGCGCAGCTCGCGTTTCAGGCCAGTGCCGTTGCCACTCCGGGGATCTACGTCATGAACGCGGACGGGAGCGGCGTCACCCTGTTCGCCGATAGCGCGGCGAACCGCCCCGCGTGGTTCGGGCCGGGCTCATCGCCACCGCCGTAGCCCGGCCGCTGTTGCGGCGGGGGGAATCGGCTTAACTTCCCCGGCCGCGATGAGCGTCCGCGTTCGCTTCGCCCCCTCCCCGACCGGCTACCTCCACGTCGGGGGCGCCCGTACCGCCCTGTTCAACTGGCTCTTCGCCCGCCGCGAGGGCGGCAAGTTTTTGCTGCGCATCGAAGACACAGACAAAGCCCGTTCCACCGATGAACATACCCAGGTCATTCTCGACGGTCTCACCTGGCTCGGCCTCGACTGGGACGAGGCCCCGATCTTTCAAGGCGCTCGGCTCGCGCGGCACCAGCAGGTTGCCGATCAGCTGCTCAAAGAAGGCAAAGCCTACATGGAGGAGGACGCGATCCGGCTACGCGTCCCCCCCGGCGAGCTGGCGTGGGACGACGCGGTGCATGGACGTATCAGCTTCAAGGGCGAGGACATCCGGGACTTCGTGATCCTCCGGTCGGACCGCTCACCGCTGTACAACTTCGCCGTCGTGGTCGACGACATCGACATGCAGATCACGCACGTGCTCCGCGGCGACGATCATATCTCCAATACTCCCAAGCAACTCGCCGTTTATCGCGCGCTCGGCTCGGCACCCCCAATCTTTGGTCACGTCCCGATGATTCACGGACCCGATGGGAAGAAGCTTTCCAAACGGCACGGCGCGACGGCTGTCGGAGACTACCAACACCTAGGTATTCTCCCAGCGGCGATGCGCAACTTTCTCGCGTTGCTTGGGTGGAGTCCGGGCGGCGACCGCGAGATCATGAGCAAAGAGGAGCTGCGAAACCTCTTTTCGCTCGACGGCATTCTCAAAAAGCCGTCCGTGTTCGATACGACGAAGCTCGAGTGGATGAATGGGCAGTACCTCACGGCGAAGGCCGCCGACGACCTGCTGCCGCTGGTGGAACCGGAACTGGCTAGGCTGGGTCTCAATGGCGATACTGCGGCGGTGCTGCGCGCGATTACCGCCGTCAAGACCCGCTCGCGCACGACGCTCGATGTCGCGCGGCAGGTGGCGGTGCGGCTCGACGGGAAATTCGTGACGCTGGATGAGAAGGCGCAGAAAGAAATCGCAAAAGACAAGCAAGGCTATCAGGCATCGCTCGCGGCGAGCGTGACAGCCCTGAAGAACGCGCCGGACTGGACGCCGGAGAGTCTCGAGAAGACGCTGCGCGGTCTGGCTGAGCAGCGCAATGTGGCGGCGGGAAAAATCTTCCAGCCGATTCGCATCGCGCTGACCGGAGGAACGGTGTCGGAACCCGTGAACGAGCTGCTGTCGGTCGTCGGCAAAGAGGCGGCACTACGCCGCCTCGAGGCCGCGTCTCACCCATCACCGATTCGGAGTGGGTGATGCCCCACTCCACAAAGTCACGAATTCGCCGACGTTCCTCCTCGCCTACCAGCTGCCCGTTCCGCTCCTCATCGGTTTCAACTACGCCACCTCGTCCGACATCGCCGCCGCTTTCCCCAACGAGTGGGAAGCGTTCGTGCGGTGGGCAGAACGCGGCAAGGTGAGAGGCGTAGACACTCCCGCATGGCTCATCAATGAGCGCGCCTTGCAGGTCGGTTATAACCAGGCCGCAGAGAGCTTTGATGCAGAGCTTACCGTTGGCCGGTCACAAGGCCGCGTCCGGCTGATGGCGGTCGGGCGATTCTTCTCCAACGGCTATCACAGCGATACGACCCGCTACGCCGTCGGAGGCGGTGCCGTCCTACGGCTCAATCGCTGGTTTGCGCTTGCGGGCGACGCGACCACGCTGATCGACCGGCGGCCCAACGAGAAACTGGCCTGGGGCGCCGGACTGCAGATCGCCATTCCGTACTCGCCGCACACGCTCTCGCTGCAGGTCACGAACACCAACACCGCCACGCTGCAGGGAGCATCGCGCGGGATCGACCGCGTGCGGGGCGGGTTCGAGTTCACGATTCCGTTCACGCTGACGAGGTACTTCGGGCCGCGAGGGAAAACGGCGGCGAAGAACGGCGGCGGCGAAGGGGCGGCGGGTCCTGCGACCCCCGCCGAAATGCGCACGATGACATTCGAGCCGAAGCGCATCGAGATCACTGCCGGAACGACGATTCGCTGGACCAACAACGATCAGCTCGTCCACACGATCAGCGCCGACGACGGGTCGTGGGATTCCGGGCCGATCGAGCCGGGCAAGACGTGGACGCACACGTTCACGCAGCCGGGTGAGTACGCCTTCCACTGTACGCCGCATCCCTTCATGAAAGCCCTCATCGTCGTGAGGCAGCCATGAAGCGCCTCAGCGTTGGAGTGCTCGCGCTGGCAGGCCTGGCGGTGGTCGCGTGTTTTTCGGAGCGGGGCTCGGGTCCTGTTAGCGGCGCCGCGGAGTGCCGCGTGCCGGTCACCGTCATCGATTCGATGCACTACATCATTGCGATCCGGGATTTTGCCTTCCATCCCGACTCACTCAAAGTTCCTCCCGGTGCGACGGTCACGTGGGTGAACTGTGAAGACGTCGGTCAGGAACCGCACACGACGACGTCCGACAGCTCGGTGTGGAACTCACCCGACTTGAGTTCGGGCAGCCGCTTCTCTCACACGTTCCCCGCGGCGGGCGGATTTCCCTATCACTGCACGCCGCACCCCTTCATGACAGGGAAGGTCGTCGTCCAATAACCCGCAGCCGTCCGAAAGGAGGACTGAGTCTGGTTCCGAGACTTTGTGCGGTATCACCTGCAATTAGCTGTCTAAGGAGGATTAGCTATGCACGTATCACGAGCAGTCGCTGTGTTCGCAATCGTCACGGCGGTAGGCGTGGCGTGCAGTGATAACAGCACAGGTATTCCGGCGGGACTGGAGGTCTACACCGCCACACTGAACGGGGCGAACGAGGCGCCGACGCCAGTCACGACGACCGCAACCGGCCACGCCATCGTGACCATTCTGGGCAACGTGATCACTTGGAAGGTCGATATCGATACGCCAATCGACAGCATCATCGCGGGGCATATCCATCGCCACGCGGCAGATTCGGTATCGGGAAATGTGCGGGTAGACTTCGCGCCCACCCCAACCGGCATTGGTTTCACAGGGACTGCAACGCAGGGATCCAACGTTCCGGTCCCTCCGGCCGACTCCATTCTGGGGATTATCCGGGCGGGTCGCACTTATGTGAACATTCACACCAAGGCACACCCAGGTGGGGAGATTCGCGGGACGTTGGTAAGACAATAAGCGGCAGGAAGTCGCGCGTAGGGGCGCAGCATGCTGCGCCCCTACTTGTTCTACGGCCTCACACCATCGTTCCGGACCACGCGCCCCGCTCTCATCACGAAGCTGACGCGCCGCAGCGCGGTGATGTCGTGCAGCGGGTCCCCGTCCACCGCGATGATGTCGGCCTCGAGCCCCGGCGCGATCGCACCGATCTGCGCCGCAAGGCCCAACCCTTCGGCATTGAGCGACGTCGCCGCCACGATCGCGTGCATCGGTGGTTCACCCGCCCGCTCAACCCGGCAAATCAAGTCCTCGGCGTTGTGGCCGTCCGCTCCAGCGACCGCGTCGGTGCCGTAGACGACCTTGAGCCCCGGCGTCGCCAACGCCATGCGAATGTCCGCGGCCGCGAGCGGCAAGACGCGCTCCATCACCGCGAACCCGGAGTCGGTGTAGTTGCCGATTCCCTCGTAGCGGGCCCGATTGTCGAGATAGTTGCGGAATATCAGGCTGCACTGCGGATCGAAGTACGTTCCGCGCGAGGCCATCAGGGTGAGCACGTCTTGCGTCA
>QHUE01000317.1 GCA_003221825.1 Gemmatimonadota bacterium | reverse complement strand
GTCGAGGTGGTGATCTCCCCGGCGATGACGGCCATTCCAGTCGTGACCAGCGTTTCGCAGGCCACCCGGGCGTTGGGATCCTCGACCAGAATCGCGTCGAGGACCGCGTCGGAGATCTGATCCGCGATCTTGTCGGGATGTCCTTCCGTGACCGACTCGGAAGTGAAGACGTGGCGATGAGTTGGCATGTTTTTGGGTCCTTAGAGTTTCAAGCTACCGGAGCGCCGTCCGGCGGGCAACCGCGCATCGGGATCGAGCAGCGTCAGATCCACGGCCTCGGCGAGTGCAAATCGCAAGATGTCGAGCGCCAGCTCCGCCGAGCGTGCGGCGAGGGCGGCGTCCGCCGCGGCTCGCGCCTGCGCCGTGGTCACCTGCCGGATCAGCCACTTAATGAATGGCAATGCCGGCGGCGCCACCGAGAGCGTGTCGTATCCCAGACCTAGCAAGAGGAATGCCGAGAGCGGTTCCGATGCCATCTCACCGCATACGCTGGCCGGTTTGCCAGCAGAGCGTGCCGCTTCTGCAACGAATTTGAGCAGGCGGAGCACGCTCGGATCGTGCGGGGTGAAACGGTCCGCCAGACGGGCATTGCCGCGATCCACGACCAGGGTGTACTGGGTGAGATCGTTGGTGCCGACGCTCAGGAAGTCGCTGACCTCGACGAGCCGGTCCGCGAGCACGGCGGCGGCCGGGGTCTCGACCATGACGCCCAACGGCACCGACTTGGCGGCCGCGATGCCCTCCTGCTCGAGCCGCGCCGCCTCCTCCTGCATCATTTCGAGCGTGCGCTCGACCTCGTCGAGCCGTGTCACCAGCGGAATCATGAGGTGCAGATTCGCCGTCACTGCGGCCCGCAACACGGCGCGGATCTGCGTCCGAAACATCTCCGGCTCGTCGAGGCAGACGCGGATCGCGCGCCAGCCGAGGAACGGATTCGCCTCGGGCGAACCGCGGAATGGCGCCGGGAACTTGTCGCCGCCGAGGTCATAGGTCCGGATGACGACGGGATGCCCCGCGAACGCCTCGCCGACGTGCTGGAAGTACTTCGCCTGCTCGTCTTCGCTCGGCAGCTCGCTGTGCCCCGTGATCAGGAACTCGGTTCGCAGCAGGCCGACACCTTCGGCGCCGTGCACCTTGGCCGCGGCGACCTCGTCGGGCAGGTCCACGTTGCCGCGCAGCGCGATGTGCACGCCGTCGAGCGTGACGGACTCCTGCGCGACCGCTTCCTCGAGCCGTGTCGACAGCTCCCGCCGCCGCGTATCTCTCCCCTGCGCCTCCTCGATTTCCGCGGGCGTCGGATCGAGCAGCACGGTCCCGCGCGTGCCGTCGAGAATGGCTTTGGTGCCGGACCGGATCCGCGCGACGGCGCCGCGCAGGCCGAAAATCGCCGGGATGCCGATCGAGTGGGCGAGGATCGCAGCGTGCGACGTGCGTGTGCCTTCCTCGCTGATCAGGCCGACGACGTGCGCGCGGTCGAGCTGCACCGTCAGCCCGGGCGACAGCTCCCGCGCGACGAGGATCGACGGCTCCGACAGGCTCTCCCACACATCCGCGCCACCCCGGCGGTGCATGAGGTGTTGAATGACGCGAATCGCCACGCCGGTGAGGTCGGCCAGCCGCTCCTTGAGGAGCGGATTGCCGGCCGCGGTCCAGAGATCGCGCACCTCGAGCGTCTTGAACTCGAACGCCTTCTCGGCGGTGAAATGGTTTTCGCGGATCAGCTCCGCGACGCCGCCAATGAACTCCTTGTCCTCGAGCATCAGCAGCTGCGCGTCGAAAATGCGGGCTTCGTCCACCCCGGCGCGGTCCTCGGCCCGGGCCCGCAGCTCCGAGAGCTGACCCCGCACGTCCTTCAGCGCGGCGCGCAGGCGGCGCACCTCCTTTTCGACCTGGGTGCGCGGCACGACGCGATGCGGGACCTCCGGCAGAGCCCAGCGCACGGTGACGGTCGGTCCCATCGCAATACCGGGCGAGACGCCGATGCCCTTGAGCAGGCGATCAGGAGGACTCATGCATCCTCCGGTTCCTTGGCCTGGGGCTTCAAATGCATCTCATGGAAGCCCGCGGCCACGAGCTCGAGCAGCGCGGCCATGGCCTGCTCCGCGTCCTCACCGTCCGTCCGGATCCGAATCGACGAGCCGCACTCGGCTGCCAGCGTCATCATGCCGAGGATGCTCTTGCCGTTGACGACGGCGCCGTCTTTGTGCACCTCGACGGCCGCTTTGAACTTGTTCGCCACCTTGACGAACTCCGCGCCGGGCCGGACGTGCATGCCGAGCGGATTCACGATCTTCGCGTCCCGCTCGATCATTGCCATAGCACCCCCACGACGAGGGCGACGGCGGCCAGCCCGAGCGAGAGCCGCAGCCCATTGAGGCGGTCGCCGCGCAGCCGCAGCGCCACGAAACTGAGCGCCGCCACGACGGCGAGT
>QHUE01000316.1 GCA_003221825.1 Gemmatimonadota bacterium | reverse complement strand
CGAGACCGACGTGCTCGCGCAGAATTCCTGCGGGGACGGTGACATAGTCCACGCCTTGTTTTGCCTGATGCTCGATGTTGTGGAGAATGTCGTCGGCGGTCAGCGTCGTAACGTCCCCGGCCGCTTCGATCGCTTGATAGATCGGGACGGTACCGATTGGGACGGGCGCGGCCGCGATGATGGCCTCGCGAATCGCGTCGATGTTGCCGCCCGTCGACAGGTCCATCACGGTATCGGCGCCGTAGTGCACCGCATGGTGCAGCTTCTCGAGCTCGCCCTCGATGTCCGACTCGACGGCGGAGTTGCCGATGTTGGCGTTGATCTTCACGCTGGCGACTTTGCCGATCGCCATGGGATCGAGCCGTTGGGCCAGGTGATTGACGTTGGCCGGAATGATGAGCCGGCCAATGGCGACTTCGTCGCGAATCGTCTCCGGCGGGAGACTTTCCCGCTCGGCGACGCGCTGCATCTCGGGAGTGATAGTGCCCTGACGGGCGAAGAACATCTGGGTGCGGCAGGTCATACTGAACTCCCTTCGCCGGTACGAACCGGATCAGGTGATGAGGGTGTGATCTCAGCCCACGGCACCGTGCCGGGGCACCCCTGTCGATGACTGAATGTAACCTGGGCTAAACCTCGCGCGGGCGTGGCGGTCCGTAACGCTCCGTGGGCTTGTGATTCTTTTCCCATTCCGCCCGGTACGCGAACGGGTCGAGCCCGGTCGGCTGGTCCAGCGCGAGAATGCCATCCAGATGGTCGAGCTCGTGCTGCAGCAGCTCCGCCATCGGTCCGTCGAGGTCCATCGTCACCACCGTGCCCTTCATGTCGATATAGCGGAGCGTCGCGCGGTAGGCTCGGTTGACCCGGACCAACAGGTTCGGGAACGAAAAGCAGTCGTCCCACACGTGAAAATCCTCCGCCCCGACGTCCGTAATCTCCGGATTGACCATGCAGGCCCGGAATTTCCCGACTTCGACCAGGACGACACGCACGGGCGCGCCGATCTGCGGGGCGGCCAGCGCACGGCCCATGTCGTATTTCTTACGGGCGGCGCGGAGCGTGTCCCGCAAATCGTCCGAAAGCAGCCGCACCGCCGGCGATTTGGGATCTTCCACCGGGGTGCAGCGAACCCGCAGAATCGGGTCACCGAGCTGGCGAATGCGTCGGACTGCCATGTGGGCGCGCCAAAATTGCCCCTTTCGGGCCGTCATGCAACCACCCTCTAGCCGTATAGCCGCCTAGCCCCTTAGTCTCTTAGCCCCTATGTCGTTAGCGGGCGTCGTCCTGGCAGCTGGCCGGTCAGCCCGGATGGGGTCTCCCAAGGCCCTGTTGGACTTCCTCGGCCTGCCCTTCGTCGTGCGGATCCTGGAGGCGTTGGAGGCCCTCGAGATCAAAACACGAGTCGTGGTGCTCGGACCCGACGCACCCCGCATCCAGCCTGCGATCGCCGCCCACGACTGCATGATCGTGGAGAATCCTGAGCCCGAAACCGGGCCCATCGCCTCGCTGCGCGGCGCCCTGCGCGCGCTGCAGCCGCTCCAACCGAGCGCCGTGCTCGTCTGGCCCGTCGATCTCCCGCACGTGCGAGTCGCCACGGTGGAGCGGGTGCTCGAGGCGCACCGCCGAACGGGGTCGGCCGTGGTGGTTCCGACCTTCGCCGAGCGTCGCGGGCATCCCGTCATTTGGGGAGCGACGCTATTCGGCGACCTGCTGGACGACCCGGACGCGACCCGCGAGGGTGCGCGGGCTGTCCTCCACAGGCATGAGCGGGAGGTAATGGGCGTTCCCGTGGACGATCCAGCGGTGATAGACCAGGTCAATACGCCGGAGGACTATGAGCGCCTCGTCCGAGAGTGGAATCGAGACATCTACTAGCGGAATCCCGACAAAGTTATTAGGATACCGGAACTGTATGTCTGTGAACGACTTCGAGGAGCCCAATGACCAGTATTGAAGCCCACGTCCAGCAACCGTACAAGTACGGCTTCGTCACCGACATCGAATCCGAGGTCGTACCGGCCGGCTTGAGCGAGGACGTCATCCGGCTGATTTCCGCCAAAAAGGGCGAGCCGGCGTGGATGCTGGAGTGGCGCCTGAAGGCGTATCGCAACTGGCTCAAGATGAGCGAGCCGCACTGGCCCAACGTGAAGTACGGGCCGATCGACTACCAGGCGATCAGCTACTACGCCGCCCCGAAGCAGCGG
>QHUE01000329.1 GCA_003221825.1 Gemmatimonadota bacterium | reverse complement strand
CTCGGCCGCCATCCATCTGCTGCGGCGGCTGCGGGTCGAGGACAAGGCGATCGGGCTGACCGGTCCGCGGGCGTCGGCATTATCGGTGATCGTGTTTCGGGGTCCGATCGCAATGGGGGCGCTGGCCGAGGCGGAGCAGGTACGGGCACCGACCATGACGCGGCTCGTGACGAGTCTCGAGCACGCGGGACTCGTGCGCCGCATCAGCGACCGCGATGACGGGCGGGTGCAGCTGGTCGAAGCGACGGCGGCGGGCAAGCGCCTCCTCCAGAAGGGACGCTCGCGCCGTGTTGAGCGACTGATGAAGGACATCGGGTATCTTCCTGTGGAGGATCAGCAGGTGCTGGCGCGGGCCGCACAACTGATGGAAGCCCTGCGGGGTTGAGAAACCCAGGTGTTTTGGTGACTTTTGACGCCCTGTGGCGCCGTAGCCAAGTGGTAAGGCAGAGGTCTGCAAAACCTCGATTCGTCGGTTCGATTCCGACCGGCGCCTCTCTCAACAACTCGTCGCTAGTTCATTGCGGCCTTGTGGTATCAGCTTCCGCTGTCACAACAAGATTCCGGAAGTGTGCAATGGTGCCAGTATCCAGCCAGAGCGCTACGGCTCCCTTCGCGTGCACCCCTGACTTCACGTCATTGACGACCAACGTCGGTTGTGAATTGTCGTGGACAAATAGACGTGCCCGGTCGCCGCGCACCTCGATTCTGATCTTCGTCCACTCACCCGGCACGAGGTCGACGTACGACTCGTACTTGCCAGGCGTCTCCTGACGGAGACGCGACCAGGTCCAGTCGGGCTGAGAGATGTATTGCGTCGCATGATTCCGCCGCTCCTGATCCTCAACACGGCCGTTCGTCGGGCGCAAGTAAAACGCGTCGTACGTCCGCTCGTCGTCGAGCAGTCGGAACGCAATGCCAACGAAGCCACGCGCTCCCTCGGGGGCGCTTGGGGCTGGAGCGCCGGCAACCTCCACTTCGATCACCCCGTCGGAGAACTCCAGCCCCTCCATCCTCGCGAACGCGGGCCCCGTTGGAACGCCGGGCGCGAGGGTGAGGCGCAACCCCTTCTTGCCCTGAAGTGTGGCTGGCTCGGCGACCACGTTGTACAGGCGAAGCCCCGCGGCGGATTCGAGCGGATAAGACGTTGCTTGCGCCGTGGCTGCTGCTTCTGCCGCTGCAAGCATGTGATCCAGGTCGCCACGCGTGAGCAGCCGCCCGTTGGTAATCACAGCATGAATGCGGCGCGTATTTCCGATAGCCGCGAGTGGATTCGCGTCGAGCACGATAAGATCCGCGACTTTGCCGACCGTAACACTGCTCAGTGAATCCGCTAAACCCATGACCCGCGCCGGCAGGATCGTGGCGGCTTGCAAGGCTTGCACGGGCGTCATGCCGGCCTGACTGACCAGCAAATCGAGTTCATCGTGCAGACTGAAGCCCGGCACCAGGAGTGGCGCACCAATATCCGTCCCGGCCAAGAGAGTCATGCCCGCTCGATGCATCTCCGCGGCATTGCGCATTTCGCCGCGGTAGATCGTCTTCCAATCCAGCGGATTCTCCTGCTTCAGCTCCAACATTTGATCACGCCACTGCTCCCGCGTCTGCCTCGCCACGTACTGCAGTTCGGGGATGCGGCCGGTGTTCAGCTTCGCCATCACAATCGCCCGGCTGATTTCGGGACTCGGCCAGTTGCGGACCTTGATGTGATCGGCGCCCAGCGCCACGACCGAATCCACCCAGCGGACCGCTTCATCCGCCGATGTGGGGCCGTAGCGTTCGTACATCCTCCACGGAGTGCCCGCGGCCTCCCCCATCCGCTTCACCGCGGCCAGCCAGCGCTGATTCTCGACGATCGGTGACGCAATGCGCATACGCGGTCCGAGCAGCTGGCCGGCAGCGATGCTATCACGCCATGCTTTCGCCGCCGCGAAGCGCTCCGCTCCCATGTCCCGAATGCCGGTCACGCCCTGCGTGAGATACAGCGCCAGGGACGTGCGACCGAACATGGTCACATGCGAGTGCATGTCCCATAATCCGGGGATCAAAAACTTTCCTCGCGCATTCAATGAGCGTGCACCACGCGGTGCCCGCGTGTCGGAAGCAGCGCCTATCGCGACGATGCGGTTACCGGAGATCAAAACCGTCTGGTGGGAAAGCGCCACACCGCGCACGACGTCAACCACGGCGATATCGGTAATCGCCAGGGTTACCGAATCCTGAGTCGACTGCCGCGGCTCGCTCATCCAAGCGGCCGTGAGGGCAAGCACGCCGAGAAGGGGTTGCATGCGCTATTGCTGCCGCAACCTAGCGACGGCCGCTTCCGCCGTCTTGTACTGGATTAGGGTGCAGCGCCCTCCGAAAGCGCGCGGGAGTAGTGCCCGTGTGCATCCGGAAGACACGCGTCAGATGACTTTGATCGGTGAAACCGGCCGCCAGGGCCACCTGGCTGATGGTTGATCTGTCCGTCGCAAGCTGCTGGCGAGCGCGTTCGACACGGAGGCGTCTGACATACGCCCCTACACTCATTCCGTAGCGGCTCCGAAACGTTTGCGCTAGATGGACGGGATGAACGCCGGAGTGTCTGGCAAGTTCTGCCAGCGTGATGCGCATCGAGGAATGCGCCTCAACGTACTCCCGGGCACGCTCAAGCCACGGCGGTCGGCCGAAGGAATGCGGCGTCGCAAACCGACTCATCTCTGCCAGCAACTCGGCGAGGAGCGACGCGAGCGCAAGTTCGAACCCCGGCTTCTGCAGCGCGGATTCTCCTGCTATGTACCGAACCAGTCTTCGCGAGCGGGGGGACCCAATCAGGAGAAAGTCGCGACGTGTGGTGGGGCTCTCGAGCTCAGCGACCGCATCGGAAGACAGCTCCACGAACACGCCGTGGAGGCCGTCGCAACCGATCTGATTGGAATGGTCTATCCCGCCGCGCTTGTAGGTGACCGACAGCGGGTCGCAGCGGTGGAGATGGCGACCAAGCCGCTCGTCGTGCCAACCCTGGAATATCAAGGATAGTGACGGCGCAGCGTGGTGGTGAACGCCGAGGTGCGCATGTGCAGCGTGTTGTCTCTCTGCAAGATCAAGGTCGGGGTCGACTCGAAGCTGCAGCACGTTGTGCCTCTCCAATGGGCTCTAGCCAATTGATACTCTCGAGACTAACGGCCGGACGAAGGGGTTGGTGTCATGGAACCTACGGAGAGCTGGCGAAGCTAAACGGAGCGGGATAGAGTAGTGCACAGGCGCTCCTGGGCTGCTGCAAAACCTCGATTCGTCGGTTCGATTCCGACCGGCGCCTCTCTACATTCCACTCCCACCTGGAGGCTCGCCGTGTCTCCGCTGCGCGTCCTCACGCTGTGCTGCCTCGTCGCTTCAAGCCTCGCTGCCCAGTCTCAAACCCCGTACGACTCGACCGTATTCGCCGCGCTGAAATGGCGCGAGATCGGGATCTTCCGCGGTGGCCGCTCGGTGGCCGTCTCTGGTTCCGCCGCCCGCCCGAACGAGTTCTGGATGGGCACGACCGGCGGCGGCGTGTTCAAGACCACCGACGGCGGGCAGACGTGGCTCCCGGTCAGCGACAAGTATTTCGGCGGCACGATCGGCGCGATCGGCGTGAGCGAGTCCAACCCCGACGTCGTCTACGTGGGCACGGGCGAATACGCGATCCGCGGCAACGTGTCTCCCGGCTCCGGCGTGTACAAAACGACCGACGGCGGCCGGACGTGGACCTCGCTGGGACTCGCCGAGACTCAGCAGATCTCCCGTATCCGCGTTCACCCCACAAACCCCGACGTCGTGTACGTGGCCGCGCAAGGGCGCGCCTTCGGCCCCAACCCCGAGCGCGGCATCTACAAGTCGGCCGACGGTGGGAAGACGTGGACCAGAGTCCTGGCGCGCAACGATTCCACGGGCGCCTCGGACCTCGCAATGGACCCCACGAACCCTGACGCGCTCTACGCCGCGTTCTGGCAGGCGCAGCGCTTCCCGTGGAAGCTGGTCTCGGGAGGTAAGGGCGGCGGCATCTTCAAGACCACCGACGGCGGCGCCCACTGGCAGGAGCTCACGAAGAACCCCGGGCTGCCGCACGGACTGCTCGGGAACATCGGTCTCGCTGTCTCG
>QHUE01000328.1 GCA_003221825.1 Gemmatimonadota bacterium | reverse complement strand
TCGCATTCGCTCCTTTGCCGAGCTAGCGTAGGGGCCATGACGCTCGCGTGGGGTCTCGGACTGCTCGTCGTCGGGTGGGCGGTTTTCATCTTCAACCGTCTGACTCGGCTCCGTCAGCTCGGCGACAACGCGTGGGCCGACATCGACGTGCAGCTGAAGCGGCGTCACGATCTCATTCCCAACATCGTCGCCGTCGTGCAGGGCCACGCCGGCTACGAGCGCAGCACGCTCGAAGCCTTGGTGGCGGCGCGCGGCCGCGCGCTGCAGGCCTCGGGCCAGGGCCCTCAGGCACGCGCGCGCGAAGAAGACCCGCTGGCCGGCGCGCTGCAGCGCATCGTCGCCGTCGCCGAGGCGTATCCGGAGCTCAAGGCGGCCGCCAGCTTCGCGGAGCTCCAGACCACGTTGACCGACGTCGAAGACCACCTGCAAAACGCGCGGCGCTACTACAACGCCGTCGTCCGCGACTTCAACACCGCCATCGCGCAATTCCCATCGGGCATCATCGCGGGGATGATGCGCCTCGCGCCGCGGGAGTTCTTTGGCCTGGATGATCCCTCCGAACGCGCCGTTCCAAAGGTGCCGCTCGTCCTGTTGTTCCTGACGCTCGCGGCGACGGCGCCCCTCGCCGCGCAACGCTCGTATTCGATCGAGCGCTTCGACGCGCAGATTCGCGTCAATCGCGACGCCAGCGTCGACGTCACCGAGACGATCACCGCGCGGTTTGTCGGTTCATGGAACGGATTGTATCGCACGATTCCGGTAAAGTATCGGACACCACAGGGACTGAACTGGACGCTCGGCGTCTCGCTGCGCAGCGCGCAGGACGATGCCGGTCGCAACCTGCGGACCGAGACCAGCCGGCAGGGCGCGTACGTCAAGTACAAAGTCTGGATTCCCGGTGCCGCCGATGCCGACCGCACGCTCGTGCTCCACTATCATGCGACCAACGGGCTGCGCTTTTTCGACGAGCACGACGAGCTCTATTGGAACGTGACGGGCGATGAGTGGGAGGTCGCGATCCGTGCCGCGACGGCGGAGATCGAGCTCCCTCCTGGGACGCCGGGCGTGCGCGCGATCGCCTTCAACGGCGTGTACGGCTCGACCGCGAGAGACGCAACGGTCGTCATCGACGGCAATCTTGTTCGCATCGTGATGCCGCACCCGCTGGAGTATCACGAAGGATTGACGGCGGTGGTCGGCTGGAACAAGGGCGTCGTCACGCAGCCATCGGTTCTGGCGCGCCTCTGGGGCACGGCTCGCAGCAACTGGCCGCTCGCCATTCCGATCCCCGTGTTCCTGTTCGCCTTCAGGCGTTGGTGGCGGCGCGGGCGCGATCCGCGGCGGCGACCAATCGCGGTGCAGTACGAGCCGCCGGCGGGCGTGTCCCCGGCGGAGGCCGGCACGCTGCTCGACAATAGCGCGGATATGCGGGACATCACCGCCACGCTCGTCGATCTGGCGGTCCGGGGATACCTGCGCATCGAGGAGCAGCAGAACCCGAAGCTGTTCGGCTTGTTCGGGGGCGGAACGTCGTACACGCTCCACCGGCTCAAGACGGCCGACGGCCTCGCGCCACACGAACGCGCGGTCTTCGACGGCATCTTTGCGAGCCACGGGGACCTCGTGCCGTTGAACGAGCTGAAGGACGAGTTCTACAGACAGCTCACTCCGATTCGCGATGCCATCTTCACCCAGCTCACGGGCAGCGGGTTCTATCAGAACCGGCCCGACAAGGTCAAGCAGACGTGGATGGGATGTGGCATCGGATTCGCCCTATTGATCGGCATCGGCGGCGCTTTCGTGGCCGCGGCATTCCTCTTGACTCCTGTGTCCTTTGTGATCGCCGCCGTGGTGTCCGCGATCATTCTCGTAATCTTCGCGCAAATCATGCCGGCCCGGACCGAGGCCGGAACGCGGGCACTCGAGCAGGTGCTGGGATTCGAAGAGTTCCTGCGGCGCGTCGAGGCCGAGCACCTGAAGCGGGTCATCATCGGCCATCCTGAGCTGTTCGATAAGTACCTGCCGTACGCGATGGCCTTTGGTGTCGAGCAGCAATTCGCCCGCGCGTTCGAAGGGATCTACACACAGGCCCCGCAGTGGTACGTGGGCCCCAGCATGATGAATTTCAGCGTGGGCCATTTCTCGAGCAGCATGTCGCATTTGTCGACCGTCGCGGGCATGACGCTGTCCTCGTCGCCCCGCAGCTCGAGCGGGTCGGGGTTCGGAGGAGGAGGTGGAGGTTTTTCCGGAGGTGGTGGAGGAGGCGGCGGCGGTGGGGCCGTATGTCGCCGCCGAGTTTCGTAGACTGGGGCTCGAGCCGGCGGGCGACCACGGCACCTACTTCCAGACGGTGCCCCTCTGGGTCGCCGCCGTGGATCCGCAATCACGTCTGGCGACGAGCGGCGGCGCCACGCTGCAGCTCGTCACCGACTTCCTGCCCGTCAGCTCCGCCGTGCCGCCGCAGGTGCTCGACCACGCGGCGATCGTGTTTGCGGGATCCGTCGCCGACACGGCGCATCTCGTGCCTGCCGCGGGTATCGCCGGCAAGTTCGTCATCCTCGACGCGCCGGCCGGGTTCGATCGGCGCGCCATCGGCCCGCTGCTCGGCCGCTATCGCGACGCCGCAACCGTGGGGATCGTGGCTCTCGATCAGCTCGGCGGCGAGCAGATCGCCCGCATCCGCGAGGGCCGGCCCGTCTCCGATACCTCGCGCAATCCGCGCGCCATTCCGCTCGTCTGGCTCAGCCGGCGGGCCGCCACGGCGGTCCTCGGCAGCGATCCCGCGACGGCGACGCCGGGAGCGACGCCCACGACCACGATCAGCGGCCAGTTCGACTTCACGAGAAAACCGGTGGAATGGCCGGCGCGCAACGTGGTGGGCATCGTGCGCGGCCGCGATCCGGCGCTGCGCAACGAATACGTGTCGCTGTCGGCGCACCACGACCACGTCGGCTTCGATCGCAGGCCCGTCGATCACGATTCTCTGCGGGCGTTCAACCGCGTGGTGCGGCCGATGGGCGCGGACTCGCCGATGCGCCCCGCGACCGACGAAGAGCGGGCCAAGATTCGGACGATTCTCGACAGCCTGCGCGCCCTGCGCGGGCCGCGTCCCGATTCGATCCGCAACGGCGCCGACGACGACGGCTCCGGCACGGCCGCGATTCTCGAAATCGCGGAATCGTTCGCGCGCGCGACCGGAGCGCAGCGGCCGCGACGCTCCATCCTGTTCGTGAGTCACACCGGGGAGGAAGCTGGACTGCTCGGCTCGCGCTGGTACTCCGATCACGCCACGGTGCCGATCGACTCGATCGTGGGCGAGATCGATCAGGACATGATCGGCCGAGGGACCGCCTCGGATTTTCCGCGGGGCGGCACGGGCGCCGGCAGCCCGACCTATCTCGAAGTCGTCGGCGCCAAGCGGATATCCCGGGAATTCGGCGAGATGCTGGAAGCGGCGAACGCGAAACAGCCGGTCCCCTTCGTGTTCGACTACACCTACGACGCACCCGGTCACCCGCTGCAGTACTACTGCCGCGCCGATCACTACAGCTATGCCCGGTATGGAATTCCGTCAGTCTCATTCTCGCGCGGTGAGCATCTCGACTATCACCAGGTCACCGACGAAGCGCAGTACATCAGCTACCCAGACCTCGCCCGGGTGGCGCAAATGGTGCACGACGGCGCGCTGGCGGTCGCGAATGCTCCCGAACGCCCCAAGCGGGACGTCCCGAAACCGACCGATCCGCACGCGCCCTGCCGTCAGTAAGGGAGCTTACAGGTACGTCAGCCACCAGTCGGTGCGTCGCGCCTTGAGATCGGCGTACCAGCGGCTGGGGAAATACAGCACCACGATCGCAATCGCCCAGACGAGATAGAGGAGCCCGAGACTCCAGATGTACCCCTCCGGCGCGGGCGGACTGGCCATCGGGTGGTTGGTGAAGAGCCACGCGTCCACGCTCCCCGTCC
>QHUE01000327.1 GCA_003221825.1 Gemmatimonadota bacterium | reverse complement strand
CGTCCGCGACCCGCGACAGGTTCGCCCGCACCGCCAGCACGTCGACATTGGGCGCGGTCGGGTAGGGATAGCCTTGCACGTTCGTGGCGACATACGTGGCCATCGAGAGGCTGTCGCTGCTGACGTACTGGACCAGGGTGTACCGGTTGCCGACCGGCGGAAAGTCAGGCCGGGCGAGGTGGTCGGTCACCGAGTCGACGATGTTGGCCCCCGAGCCGACCCAGAAGACGGTCACGACGATCGCGTCGCCGGGGCGCGGGCTCCGGGGGTTGAATCCCTTGATGAAGAAATTGTTGTGCTGGTCGAGCGAGCTGTTCAGCGTGTCGAACACGATGCCGCTCGACGGGGCCGCGACGTCCAACTGAATTGCACCAGGCAGACTGCGCTGTGGGCTGATCGCCTCACGGCAACCGGCCGCGAGCAGCGCGGCTCCCATGAGGCCTGCGATTATAATCCCTCTGGCCATCACGCCGTCTCCGCGTAGGCCCTGCGCGACACGTGCACGCCGGCGATTAGGGAAACCCTCAAACAGCCGCCTTTCGCGGCAAGGTTTGGGCCAACGCCCAGCGCCCGTCCTGAATCGCTCGTTGCGCCAGGCGCTGCACAACTGCTGCATCCGGGCCTCGACGTTCTATGGCCTTCCCGCAACAAAGGGCGATTGGCTAGCCCCGGGCGCTGCCGAGCACGCCCGCGAGTTGTCGCACGCAGCGTTGGATCCGCTCGTACACCTCGTCGAACACCGCGCGGCTCTCATTCACCGGGTCGCGGACGGTCCGCATCTCGACGGCCATCGCCTCGGCCGGCGGCGGCCGATTGAACCCCAGGAAACCAGCGGACTGCACTGCGATGCCGAACCCCGCGAGCTCGCGACCGAGCAGCGCCGCGGCGAAGGGACTGCGGCAGATGTTGCCGTGACACACCGCGAGCACGGTCGCCGGCCGGTGCCGCCCGCGCATGGCCTCGAGCGCTTTCCGGCGTCGCAACGGGTGGAGCAATCGGTCGGGGGTGCGGCGCACGCGCACCAGAAGATCCAGCACTCGCAGCTCCTTAGGGTGAAGACGAGCTACGCCATGGCGAGACACCTGTGGTCGCCGCGCAACAATCCTGGCGCGCCCACGAGCACGCGCGGGCCCGCTCGCGGCAAGAAATACACCGATCAGGATGGCCCAGTTCGTGCCGGACATGGCGGCATGCGATACCTCGTTACCGGCGGCGCCGGATTCATCGGCTCGCACCTCGTCGAGCGCCTCGTTCGCGAGGGTGCGGAGGTCACCGTGCTCGACGACCTTTCGACGGGCCGGCGCGAGTACCTGCGCGACGTCCGCGATCGTATCCGCTTCATTCGGGGCAACGTCGCCCGGCTCGAGGCGTGCCGGCGGGCAATGCAGGGCGTGGATTACGTGCTACATCAAGCCGCCGTCACGTCGGTGCCCCGATCGACGCGGAATCCGATCGTGGCCCATCAGGTCAATGTCACCGGCACGCTGAACGTTCTGCTGGCGGCGCAGGAAGCCAAGGTGCGTCGCGTCGTGTACGCCGCATCGACCGCGGCCTACGGCGACGCCGCCGTGCTCCCCAATCACGAAGCGCTCCTGCCGCGCCCGATGTCGCCGTACGCCGCGTCCAAACTCGCGGGAGAAGCGTATTGCCACGCGTTCTGGCGGACGCACGGCCTGGAGACGGTCGCCCTGCGGTACTTCAATGTCTTCGGACCGCGGCAGAGCCTCGAGTCGCAGTACGGCGCCGTCATCCCGTTGTTCATCAATGCTGCGCTGCGCGGCGCGCCTCCGGTGATCCTCGGCGACGGGGAACAGACGCGCGACTTCACCTATGTCACGAACGTGGTGGATGCCAACCTGCTCGCCTGTCGCGCCCCCGCGGAACAGGCAGTTGGCGGTGTGTTCAACATCGGGTGCGGCACGGCGACGAGCATTCGCGATTTGTGGCGGCAAATCGCGGCCCTCGTCGGCGTCGACCTCGAGCCGCTGCACGAAGCCCCACGCGCGGGCGACGTGCGCCACTCCATGGCTTCGATCGCGCGCGCGCGCGAGCAGCTCGGCTACAATCCCGCCATGAATCTCGACGAGGGGCTGGGGCACACGATCGCGTATTTTCGCGATCACATCCGCATGCCCGAGCAGTTCCGCGTGGCGGTTTAACCACACCCTCTCCCAATCCCGAATCGCGGCCGTAGTGGCCGTACCACGCTCGACACGCCGCGAGGGAGGCAGCCCGCGCGGGAAATCGTGGCACCTGTCTTGCTTTTCATAAGGCCCGAGCCTTCACGAAAGGGGCCGGTTGTCATGATGCGAAGGGGAGGCAGGCTCGCCTACGTGCCTGTACTGGTTGGGGTAGCGCTGCTCGGTATCCACTGCGGCGATGCTGCAGGGCCTGATCGGCAGACGCCACGCCCACTCGCGGCGACAACAGCGCAGGGGGGCATCCAGCTCGACCAGTGGAATGGTACGATGGGCGGTCAACTGGACCCCTCGAAGATCATCAAGGGCTTCAACCCCACAAACCCGCACGTCGGGGACGCGATCATCGCCACGTTCTTCTGGTTCGGCACGCCCGGCGGCGTCACTGGTAACATCATCGACTCGGTGACCGACCACCTGACTCAAGTCGGGCTTCCACGCGTCGGCAACAAGTACAACTTCGTCGAGTTCGTCACCAACGGTAACGTCTCCATGGCGACCTACGTCGCCACCAACGTCCAGAACTTCCCCGACGCCGGCACGGATCCGTCAACGATCCTGGCGGTCAGAGCGAACCTCAGGGTGCCGGTCGCAGACGGAGGCGTACTGCTCTCGGCATGGCTGGGCGTCGCCGGCGTCTCGACGCAAGCGCTGGGGGAGCACCGCTCGGCGTCGGGCACTGGGACACCGTTTGTACTGACGGGGCCCACGACCGCCGATCCTGGGGCTATTTCCGTAAACGCGGGCGCACTCGCCTATGGCGTCAGCGCGTCGAACCCCCCCGCGACCGTCGGAGGCCCTCCGGGGTGGACTTCCATCGCCACGCAGGGCGACCTGACCATGAACAGCGACGGGCGGTATGACGCGCAGTTCACGGTATCATCGAGCGGCGGGACCGCCGAGCCGCAGTGGAGCTGGTTCTTCACGGAGCCGGGTTTCTGGCTCGCCACCGTGCTCGCTCTCAACGCGGCCCCAACGACGGGCAATCTGACGGTGACGACCAGCACGACGGGCGAGAACCTCCCGGCGACGGACTACACCGTGACCCTGGACGGCTCGGTGAGCCAGTCGATTGCGACGAGCGGCACCGTCACCTTCAGCGCCCTCGCGCCAGGCGCGCACA
>QHUE01000041.1 GCA_003221825.1 Gemmatimonadota bacterium | reverse complement strand
GCATCGGCGATCACGACATGGTCGAACCGGGTGCCCGGCCCCGGGCTAGCCGCGCCCATCTCGATGCCCATCCAGGAACCGGGAACGCCGGGCGTGACGGATCGGAACGTGACCGGATCGGTGGCCGTCCCCACTGCAACGAGATTGCCGAAACCCGCCGTCACCCGCATGCCGACACCGACCTCGATCGTCACACCTGGCTCGAGCACCAGCGTCGCATCGACTCCCAGTCCGGTGCGGAACCGGTACGGAACGCCCAGATTGCGCCAGCTCACCGAGTCGTACCCGACGCCGTAGTCGCCGATCACGTCGATCGCGTCGATCGCATTGAACCGATAGTCGCCGGCGGGAATGAACGGGATCTGGCGCGCGTACAGGCCGAGCGGGTAGGTGGCGCTTTGCGTAATCGTGAGGTTGTGTGAAGACGGGTGGAAGCGGCCCCCCAGTTCGAGCGTAACGCCGGCGGAACGCGAGCCGCGAATCAGTACGTCCTGGACGACCAATCCACTGTCAATGCCGCCCTCGGGGCCGAAACGCAGGCACGCGCTCCAGGGATATCCTTGTGGAATTCCGCAATCTTGCATGACGACGCTGCGGAGCGCGCTACCGGCACCGTGCTCGATCTGGATGCCGAGCCACCCATCGCCCGTGGACTCGAGGACGACCCCCGCACCGGTGCTACTCCCGGCAATGAGTCCGCCGGTGGGAAACGATAGCCCGGCCCCCGGATCAAACCGCAGGTGCAGCCCCGGCGGCAATGTCAGGATCGGATTTCCCGGATCGTCGAACAGCACGCCACCGGTGAATCGCAGCGGCAGCCCCGGTTCGGTCCAGGTGGTGGACTGGGTCACTCGGCCGCTGGTCACAACAATCTCGGACCCGTCGTTGAGGGTAAACTGCCCGCCGCGCGGGAAGGACTCGATGAGATGCGGCGCAATCGTGGCGACGTAGCCCTGTGTGTTCGTCACCGTGAGATTCCTCGTTCCAGCGGAAAGCACCGTGCCGAACCCAAGATTCACTCCGTTGCGTCCGTGATCGATCGTCACCCCGTCGATGAGGAGCTCGGCGCCGGCGCTGATGATGCAGGCCCCGGGGTTGTCGAACGGATAGTCCTGACCGCATTGCCGTAACGTCACGTCTCGCAGCTGTGAGCGGCTTTGCTTGAACCGGAGGCCCTGCCAGGAAGGACTCGGTGCCGCCGCCGAATCCGATTCCATCACCACGGGATCGCCGCCGGGGGGGATGACGATGGCGCCTGCCCCTGTCTCGCCGAAGTTCAAGCCTGCGCCCGCCCGGAACCGCACGGTCGCGCCCGGCTCGATCGTCAGGACGACGGTATCCTGCGGATTGCCGGTGAAGACGTGACCGACGCCGAGGGTTCGCTCGACGACGTGGGGAGTGTCGAATCCACACTCGCGATTGCCGGCGTGAGCGAGCGCCAGGTCGTGGGGCCGTTCTGCACCCACGTGCCCTGCGCCGACACCGCCTGCACGAGCGCGTGGAGGCTGTCGGTGATTGGGTAGGATACCCGGAGGGGCGAGAGGCTGATCTCGAGGTGATCGATCGTCGCTCCCGGCTCGGTCCCCGATCCGCACGACAGGCCGAACGCCGCACACGCCGCAACCGCAATGAGTGTCTTCAGGGCCCGCACTGTGCCGCTCCGGCGTTGTTCTGGAATGTGTTGCCCAGCGCGGGCGCCGTGAAATCAGTGGTCCACGTCGATCCGCTCAGACGGGTAATGCCGCAACCCGCCGAGCGCTGCACCAGCGTGTTGCGAATGAAGGGGCCCATCTCCCGAGCGAGCCGGAATCCGGTTGCAAACTGGCCGTCATCGGCACCACCGTTTTGCACAATCACATGATCGAACGCGGTGGTCGTGTCAGCGTACGGGCCGACCATCACGCCCATCCAGCTGCCGGCGAAGTCATACTGACCGGTGAAAATGATCGGCTCGCTGTCGGTCCCAATCGCGCGAACGTTCCCGCTCACCAACCAGCCAACCGAGAGGATTCCTCCGGGAGCGAAGCGAAGCACGACACCGGGATCGAGCGTGAGTCTCGGATTCGCCGCATGACCGATGCCCAGACCGTCTCGGATGAGGTACGGCACGCCGGGATTGGGCCACGTTTCGGTCTGAGTGACCTCACCATAGATCACGTAAATCACGTCCATGGCGTTGCCTGAATAGCCGCCCGACGGTATCGAGGCAGGTGAGCTTCCCCAAAGCCAGATCGGCGCACCAATCGAGCCGTGAGTCCCGGTGATCGTAACATTCGCCGAGCCATCGCCGAAACGTCCGCCACCGATCGCGTTGACCCCGACATCGACGGCGCCACGGATCGTGACGTTCTTGAACACAGGCGTGGGCGCCGTTCCAAAGAAATTCCCGATGAACGAGACGCACGCCTGACCGTAGCCGGTGCTGCCGTAATTCCCGCAATCGTCCAACGTTGCGTTGGTGACTGCGCTGGCGAGCGCGGCCGGATAGAACGCGAGGCCCGCCCACGTCCCCGATCGAGGAGCGAGGCTCACCGCCGCACCGCCATCGGTCCCGATGCGCAAGCCCCCCGGTCCATTGTTGCCGACAACAAGACTCGCCCCGAATGCAAACGGAAGAGTTACGCCTGCGGGAATTGTGAGGACAGGTTGCCGCGGTCCTTCGATGTAAATGGGATCGAGCACGATCCATGGCGGGCCTGCAGCCCAGACTGTCGAGTCGCGCAGCGTATCGCGGGTCAGGCGCACTTCATTGCTGTCGTTCGCGCTGAACGTTCCGCCGAGCGGGAATTCCCCGGCAGCGCCGGCCGGCATCGTGGCGATGTACCCGTGCATACGCTGCACACTCAGGGCACTCGACCCCGGCGTGAAGCGCGATGTGCTCTGAAGAATGACGGCCCCGCCGGCGGCGTCCTGCACCGTCACGTGGTCCACGAGGAGCGTGGGACTTGCGCCGCTGAAACGGTGGCCGAGCACGAGGCAGCCGACCGGCTGGTCGTCAGTTCGCACCTGCCCGCAGCCGCTGACCGTCACATAGTGCAGCTGCACCGTCGCACCGGCGTCGATCGTGAGCGTAACACCGCCCGCTCCACCAACCGCCAAGCGACCCTTCACCACGTGCGGCGAAGCGGCCAGCGTCCACGTCTCATTCGCGGTAATCGGCCAGCGATGGCGCGTGCCGGCCACCTGAATTGGAAACGAATCGGACACAGTCCCGACCGACCCGGTGATGGTAGCCGAGCCGAGCGCGCGCGCCACCACGAGCCCTGCGGTATCGATCGACAGGACGGTGGGGTCGGAGGAGCGCCAGGTCACGGGGCCCGCGGGGTAGGAGGCACCGTTTTTGTCGTACCCGGCGAGGCTCACGCGGGCCGTGTCGTTTACGAGGAAATGGGTGAGCGAGGCCGTCCCGACGATCTGCACTCGGCGCAACCCGGTCGGTTCAGTGCCCGAGTCGCCGCATCCAAGCGCCAGTATGACCGCGAGCGCGGTCGAAGCTGCTGCGGTTCGCATAGCGCTGGCGTATAAGAATGAGGGTGGTGCGAAATTGCAACCGAAGGCGCGCCAAACGTCATAAACCGTGAGTAGATTTGCGGAAACCCTTGAGGCCTCCATCATGCATCGCACAACTCATAAGGTCAGCTTCGTATTCCTCGCCGCCGGCCTGGCCGCATGCGGCAGCGACTCCACTGGCCCCGCCGCGGGCTTCGAATGCATCGGCCAGGCGCTGCCCACGACCGCGCCCGCGCTGATCAATGTGACCGGAATGGTCAGCTCCAATGTCCTCTCTCCTGCTCCGGTGCATGGAGCCTACATCTATGCATTTCGAAGGGGGGACACCACGCACCTGGCAGGCGACACGACCGACACGCCTGGCCACTACAGCGTGGACATCACGACGCGAGGAACGCCAGTCGACGGCTACCTCGCGGTGTCGGACAGCGGCCACCACATTGACACCTACGCCTACCCAGCGGTGCCGCTCGCCAGCAATCAGATCGAGAACGTGCTCATGATCTCGGGCTCGGAGTTCACGTTCCTGGCCGCGGCAGCGGGGGTCACCCCCGTGGCGGGCGATGGATTCATCGGCGTCGTCGTGAAGAACTGCGCCGGCACGCCGATCGCGGGTGCGACCGTGACGAGCAGCCCGGCGGGGACCGTCCGCTACAACGCGGGCGGCGCGCCGAGCCCGTCGGCGACGTCCACCGCGGATGACGGCGTCGCCTATATCGCCAATGTCGCGGCGGTGAATGTGACCGTGATGGCGAGCGCGAGCGGCCACACACTGCGCCAGCACATCGTCAACGCCCGCGCGGATGCGATCACACTGACGGAAATCCAACCGTAATAATCGCCCGTTTTTTTTCACACCCTGAAGGGGGCTTCAGCCTGTCCAATCAATCACGCTCCGCCACCACAACTATCTCCGGACACCCATCCACGAGGGGCCCGCGCTTGAAGTCCCCGTAGATCTCGCGCGCGCGAAATCCTGCGCGCGCGAGCAGGTGGCGCAGCTCCGCCGCCAGATACCAGCGCATCTCGAAGGCTTGCACGTACCGCGTGCCGTCGACGTAGTAGATCAGCTCCGCCTCGCTGACCTGATCCAGCCAGCGCACCCGCACGATGCGGTAGGTACGCCGCAACGTCCGTCCGTCGGGAAGCCGCTGCGCCGCCGTGTCCTCGCGCTCCACGCCGTCCGCGCCCACGAGCATGTCGAAGCGGGGATTGAACACGTCGAAGATGAAACGCCCATTCGGTTCGAGATGTCGAGCGACGGCCTCGAGAAAGCGCAGCTGATCGTCTACCGTCGTGAGGTGCTGGACGACGCGGAAGGGCGCGATGATCAGCGGGTACGTCGCACCGAGCTCGAAGCGGCGCATCTCGTTGAGCACGAGTGTGGCACGACCCTGTACAGCAGCCGGCTCGGCGGCGAGCTTGGCGCGGCAACGGTCAAGCATCTGGCGGGAGCTGTCGAGTCCCGTGATTGCGCAACCGGCGCGCGCGATCCGCAGCAGGATCCGGCCGGTGCCACAGCCCACCTCGAGCACACGGCCACCCGCGGCCTTTGCTTCGTCTAGGTAAAAACCGACGTCCTGGCGCGCCGCGTACAGCGGCACGCTGTCGTAGAGCAGACCAAAATCGGGGATCGCATCGTAGGAAGACGCCGCCACTAGTTCTTGATCTTAACCGTCAACACCCTGCCATCGCGAGAGACGTCGGCATTGCCGGCGCGGAGCGAGACGAGGGGGGACTCGATGCGTACCTCGCCCTGCGCGCCGGTGGTGACCTTCACGGTCGAGTCGGCACCGACGACGGCGCGCAGCGTCTGCGCCGTACGGTCCTGCACGACCGGCGTGTTGAACGTCGCCTGGAAATCCCCCGCGCAGGCCTGCAGCCAGCGCGTATGGAGCAGCACACCGGGCTCGACTTGCAGGAGATTCTGCGGATCGATGCCGCAGAGGCCGAGGTAGCGGCCCGTGACGGTGACGACGAGCTGGACGCCCGGTGCGTTGAGCAGGCTGTCCACCTGCGCTTTGCGGAACGCGCGCAGCCCGGCGACGCCCGAATCGGCTGCGGTGCGCAGTTTCGCGATCACGAACGTCGATTCCGCCTGGCGGCGCAACGCGAGCTCCTGGGAGCGGTAGCCGACCGCGTCCGCCAGCGCGTCCTGGACCGTGAGGTTCTGCGCGACGAGACGCGTCTTCCAGGCCGGCCCCTCCAGCGCATCGAGCAGCAGGCCGAGGGCCGGGCCGGTGAGGTAATAGCGCAGGCGAATGGACAGGGTGACGTCGTCGGTGAGCTTACGGAGCCCATGCAGTTTGTCCGTCTGCAACCGCGACGCGCCCACGCGATCGGGGAAGTCGCGCAGCCGCGCCGCAAGCTGCACCGCGCGCACCAGCGTGTACTCGGCCAGTCCTTCATTCAGCTCCGCCAGCTGCTCGAAATCCGCCAGCTCGGCGCCGAGGGCCCGATGGCGCGATTCACGGACCGCGAGAAACTGGCGAGCCAGCGTGCGGCGCCGGGTCCGACCGGGCGCCTGCTCCGCCGCCTCGAGGATCCGGCCCTCGAGCGCCATACCCGCTTCGTTCCGCGGATCGAATACGGGATAGCTCGTCACGAGGAATGAGTTCTCGCTCTGGCCGAATCGGTTGCCCTCCTGCTTTGACGCCGCCGCGAAGACGTGAAACGCCTCGTGCGTCGTCAGACCGACGAGCGATGCCACACCCTGGGAATCGTGGACGACGACTTGCGCCGCTGCCCGGCCGGCGAGCTGCGTGCCGGTGCTCGCCGCGCCGCGGTCGGCCACCGACTGCCAGCCGCCGCCCTCGACGCCGGTAATCGGCAGGAAGCCTTGCGGCAGGTCGCCGCGCCAACCGAGCAGCAAGGTGCCCTGGCCGGGGACGACGTAGAGCACGGGAATCGTGTCCGGCCGAAAGCCGGGCCAGATCGAGTCTCCCATCTCCTTGCCGAGGCGCACGACCCAGTCGTGCGCCGTGACCATGCGCGTGGTGGTTTCGGGCGGCCCTTGAACGATCAGTGTCAGGCAGAAAGCAGCATGCAGCACGCGATTCCCCCTCGGTTGGGCCAGCCACTAATCAAGCACGTTTTCCCGAACAAAGCCCATATGACCTGCGCGCGCCGAGCTCGCCGGCCTATGCTCGCCCGCGCCCTCGATCCGTCTCCAGGAGGGCTGCTTGCTTCGCGTGAACCGCAGTACGCTGCTATTTGCGACGCTTCTCGGCGTCGCCGCCTGCGATACCAGTGCGCCCACCGCCGCGCCGCCGACCGCCAATCCGCCGGCGCCCCTGTCCCAGTCGGTGGTCGTTCCCGCGTCGCTCGGCGACGCGCTGCGGCTGCTCACCACGGCGCAGCGCCGCCAGTTCGAGGTCGGCCGCGCCATGTTTCAGACCGAATTCACACCGGAGACAGGGCTCGGCCCGCTCTTCAACGCGGTCAGCTGCGCCTCCTGCCACGAGCAGCCGGTCGTGGGCGGCGGCGGGAGCATAGAGGAAGGCGGTGAGGACGTCGAGCTGCACGCCACCGCGTTTCATGGCGGGACCACACAATGCGACGACCTCGCCGCGGTCGGCGGCCAGGTGATTCAGAAACAGCTCACGCCGGCGTTTAGCGCGTACACGGGGCTGACCGCGGAGCCGATTCCCGCCGCGGCCACCGACTCCGGGCATCGCACCACGCCCGATCTGTTCGGGTTTGGATTGCTGGACGCGGTGCCCGACGCGGAGATTCTCGCCCGCGCCGATCCGCTGGATCGCAACGGCGACGGCATCTCGGGCCGGCCGAACCGGACCGCCGATGGCCGGCTGGGTCGCTTCGGGCGCAAGGCGCAGGCCGCGACGCTGCGCGAGTTCAATGCCGACGCATTCGTCATGGAGATGGGCGTGACGAATCCTCTGAATCAGACCGAGCAGACCATCGGCGGGCTGCCGCTGCCGCCCGGCATCGATCCGCTGCCAGAGCCGGAGATCAGCCTTGCGCAGCTGGACGCGGTGGATGCGTTCGTGCGATTCCTCGCGCCCCCGCCCCGTGCGTTGCTCGGGCTCCTGGGCGCGCGCGGCGCCTTCGTATTCAGCAGGATCGGCTGCGCCTCATGTCACACGCCGGTGCTGGTGACGGGCCCCAACCCGGTTCGGGCGCTGCGATTCAAGGCCGTGCCGGCCTTCACGGATCTGCTGTTGCACGACATGGGGCCGGATCTGGCCGACATCTGTCTCGGCCAGGCGCAGCCGGCGGAGTTCCGCACGGAGCCGCTCATGGGGCTGCGGTTCGCGACGACGTTTCTGCATGACGGCCGCGCGGCGACGATCAGCCAGGCGATCGACCTGCACGACGGCGAAGGACTCGCCGCGCGCAATCGATTCGTGCGCCTGACGGCGTTCGAGCGGGCCGCATTGTTGAAGTTCCTGGGAAGCCTGTAAGCGCTAGCGGGCCTTCCGCACGAACGTCAACGTCGCAACGGGCTTCACACGGCCATTAACCACGAAGTGCCGGGTGGCGGCGCGCGTGGTCGGTTTCTTCGGATTTGTGTCGCGGTCGGGAGCCTTGTAGGTCTTGCCGTCGTCGCCGCCCGAGTCATAAGCGGGGAGCGTCAGGGTGCGGCGCGCGACCCAGGCGCCGTTCTCGACGAGGTCGACGCTCGACGCGCCCGTGAACCAGTCGGGACTCGGCGCCACCATGTTGACGACCGAGACGAGCGGATGCGCCGGATCGACGCGCACCGTCGCCACCATCGAGTCCTTCCAGTTCTTGAGCCCGCCCGACTCGAACAGCATGAGCGCGTTGCCCTGATCGATCGCGGTACGGATCTCCGTGTCGAGCGGCGAGTGCTTCCCTTCCTCGGACAGCCGCTCGAGCCCCGGCGTCGGCCGGCGGCCCACGGCGAAGATCGAGTATCTCGCATTGTGGGACGCGCCGATCATGCCGGAGAAATGCGCCCCCGACGGATACTCGAACGGGTGCGTCGCCTTGGTCCAGGTACTCTTGATGATCACGGTGTACTCGGCGGGCGCCGTCGGCATCGCCGACGGGGCGGCGGGCGGCGCAGCGGGTGCGGCGCTTTTAGACGAGCTCTTGCCGCAGGCAACGACGCCGACCAGAGCAATGGCGGTGATCGAGAAGCTCGAAAGTCGTAGGGCGCGCATGACGGTCTCCGTTACCCGGAAGGGGTTCTCGCAGGGACGAGATGAATATTGCACTCGGAACACATTGTAAACGCGTTAAAGAATGCAACTACTTGGGAAGCTCGTTGATCATGAACCGCCAGATCCGCCAACCGCCCGCCTCGCGCCGCCAGACGGTCATGTACCGACCGGTGCCGTGGATGGGCGCGCCGGTCTTGGGCGCCTGAATCTCGTCGTAGGTGCCGACGTCAACCGCATGATCGCCGGCGACGACGAAATCGGCACGCGTGAGCGTGAGCGACGGAATCCGGTACTTCGCCATCTCGTCGATGACGAGCGCGTGAACAGCGGCGCTATCCAAGTCCCGAGCGCCGGGGAACAGAAAGCGCACGTCGCCCGAGAGCTGCCGCAGCGCCATGGCCGAATCGCCCTGGAGCCACGCCTTGCGGTACTGCTCGAGCGCGGCGTCGACCGCGGCGCGATCAGCCGCGGAATCGGCGATTGCGCCGCGGCGGCACGCGGGGATCGCGAGGGCAACGACGAGAACGCCGGCCGAGACCGTTCTTGCTACCCTACGGTTTGGCCGGCGCGTTGCGCGGATCGTCCGCCTCTTTCACGTACGTGATGGCAAAAGGCCCTTCGCCGTGGATCTGAATGATCGTGGCGGCGCGGGCGACCGCGAAGTGATGCGCATCTTTCGGAGCCGTGATGAAGCCGCCGGCCGTGAGCCGCTGGGCGCCACGCATGTTCATGCTGTCGCCCATTCCCACGAGGAAGGTGCCGGAGAGGACGGTGACCTCCTCATCGGTGGGATGGAAATGCGGCTTAATGACGTAGCCGGCGGGGAAACGGAGCCGGATGGTGTAAACGCCGGAGCTGCCGGGATCGCCTTGGAGCACCGCGAAGCGGGCGTGAGCGGGCAGAAAGGCGGGGCCCGGACCCCATTTTACAGCCGCCGCCGAGTGCACCTGGGCAGCGGCGGGAACGGCGACGACGCAACAGACAAGAAAAGCGGCGGTGATGCGCATGGACGGCTCCGTAAGGGGAGGGCGAGACGATAGAGGCAGGTCCAGCGGACGGCAAGGGCACGCCGTTTCGAAACGCTGACGTTGCGGTCATCGGCGGACGTGGTAGAATCCGAGAGCATGACCCGCTTGCTCCCCTCGCTCCTCAGCGTTGCCCTGGTCGCAGGGACCTCGACGGCCACGGCCCAGGCGCCTCCCCCCCCGACTACTCCCGACAACGCACGCCGCGGCTACACCGCCGGGGACGTGCGGTTCATGTCGGGCATGATCTACCATCACGCGCAGGCGATCCTGATCGCGGGGTGGGCGCCGTCGCACGGCGCCGGGCCGTCCGTGCGCACGCTGTGCGAGCGCATCGTCGCCGCGCAGACCGACGAGATCGCGCTGCTGTCGCGCTGGCTCAGTGACCGGCACGAAGCCGTGCCGCACCCCCCCGCCGATCCCGAGCACATGATGATGCCGGAGATGGACTCCACGCACATGATGCCCGGGATGCTCACCGCCGCGCAGCTGGCGCAGCTCGATCGGGCGCGCGGGCCGGATTTCGATGCGTTGTTCCTGCGCCTGATGATCCAGCATCATGAGGGAGCGATCACGATGGTGAATCAGCTGTTCGCCGCGGGCGCCGGCGAAGAGAACCCGGTCTACAAGATGGCGAGCAGCGTGTTCGCCGATCAGACGACCGAGATCGAGCGGATGCAGCGGATGCTCGCCAACGACATCTTCGCCCCCACCACACCCAAATAGGATTCGCGATGAAATCGGTTCAGGCCTTGGTCAACATTGCCCTCGTCGTGTCCCTCACCGCGTGCGGCTCGAGGGGTGGAGTGATCACGTCCAGCGTCATCCCCACGCCCGATCCGCGCGTGGGACTCAAGGCGGGCTTGAAGGACGCCGGCACGGCTTCGTGGAACTTGCGGCTGCTCAACAACACGCCCCCGTCGGAGAAGTTCGTCGGCTCGACGAACTCCGATCTCGCGTTCTCCCGGAACTTCGTGATTCAGGGGAATTACAACGGGTACGAAGTGTGGGACGTCTCGACGCCGGCGCATCCGACGCTCAAGGCCGCCTATTACTGCCCCGCCTCGCAGAGCGACGTCTCCGTGTTCCGGAATCTGTTGTTCGTTTCCGGAGAGGGCACCGGGGGCCGGCTCGACTGCAGCGGCGCAGGCGTGCACGACTCGGTGTCGGCGGCCCGGCTGCGCGGCATCCGCATCTTCGACATCAGCGACATCGCCAATCCGAAGTACATCGCCAACGTGCAGACCTGCCGTGGCTCGCACACGCACACCGTCGTGATCGATCCCAACGACTCGGCGAACGTCTACGTCTACGTCTCGGGCTCGGCACCGGTGCGCTCGCCGACCGAGCTGCCGGGCTGCGTGCGGCAGTCGCCCGACTCGAACCCGAACAGCTCGCTGTTCCGGATCGAAGTCATCAAGGTGCCGCTTGCCGCGCCGCAGACGGCCGCGATCGTGAGCTCGCCGCGCATCTTCGATTCGCTTGCGCCGGCCCCCCAGCATGGCGAGGAGCAGCAGGACATCGTGGAAGCGAACCGCGTGGCCGATTCTGCGCGGACCCACGGCGGATTTACCGTCACCTTGTTCGGCCTCCCGCGCGTGCTCGGGCCGCGGTTCACGACCCCGATGCTCGACAGCCTCGTCAAGGCACGGGGCGGCACGGGAACAGCGACGACCGCTGACAGCGCGAATCTCCGCGGGAACGTTCAGGGCATCATCGACCGGATGTTCAACCTCAACCGGCAGCGGACCGGGCCGAACCAGTGCCATGATATCACGGTCTTTCCGGCCATCGGGCTGGCGGGCGGGGCGTGCGGCGGCTACGGGCTGCTCCTGGACATTCGCGACCCGGCGCATCCGCGCCGCATCGGCGCGGTGGCCGACTCGAACTTCTCCTACTGGCACTCCGCGACGTTCAACAACGACGGCACCAAGCTGCTCTTCTCGGACGAGTGGGGCGGCGGCGGGCAGCCCAAGTGCCGCGACTTCGACAAGCCCCAGTGGGGTGCCGATGCGATCTTCACCCTCGCCGATGGGCGGATGACGTTCCAGAGCTATTACAAGATGCTGGCGCCGCAGACGGCGAACGAGAACTGCGTCGCGCACAACGGCTCACTGATTCCGATCCCGGGGCGCGACATCATGGCGCAGTCGTGGTATCAGGGCGGCGTCTCGATTTTCGACTGGACCGACGCGGCGCATCCCAAGGAGGTCGCGTTCTTCGACCGC
>QHUE01000322.1 GCA_003221825.1 Gemmatimonadota bacterium | reverse complement strand
CGAGGCTCGCGGCGTCGCGGATCGGCAGAATGGCTGAGAAAAACGCCACCACGACGCCCGTCACGATCGACGTGATGTATGGCGTCTGAAATCTTGGGTGGATCCGGTTTATGACCGGCGGCAAGAGGCCGTCGCGCGACATCGAGTAGAAGACGCGGGACTGCCCGAGAAGCATGACCAGAATCACGGATGAAAGTCCCGCGATGGCACCGAGCTTGATCAACGTTGCCATCCAGCCGAGACCGGCGCGATCGGCAGCGACGGCGATCGGATCGGGCACGTTGAGCTCACGGAACGGCACGACGCCGGTCGCGATTCCGGACACCAGGATGTACAGCAGCGTGCAGATCAACAGCGATCCGATAATGCCGATCGGCATGTCTTTCTGCGGGTTCTTCGCCTCCTGGGCGGCCGTGCTGACGGCGTCAAATCCGATGTAGGCGAAGAACACAATTCCGGCGCCCGCCATCACGCCGTTCCAGCCGAACTTGCCCGCGCCCTCAGCCGGTGGAATGAAAGGGTGCCAGTTCGCGGGGTTGATCGCGTGCGCAGCGGCGATAATGAAGAGGATGACGACCGCCCCTTTGATGAACACGATCACGTTATTGACGTTGGCCGACTCCTTGATGCCGATCACGAGCAGAGTGGTCACGATGGCGATGATGATGACGGCGGGCAGATTGAAGACGGCGGTCACTTGGGTACCGTCCTGGCAGGCGACCAGGGTGCCGCGGGCGGCGGACAATGAACAGGGGACGTTGATCCCGACGTCGTGCAGGAACGACACCACGTAACCTGACCAGCCGATCGCGACGGTCACGGCACCGAGCGCATACTCAAGCACTAGGTCCCAGCCGATGACCCACGCGACAAACTCTCCCAGTGTCGCGTAGCCGTAGGTATAAGCACTTCCCGCCATCGGCACCAGCGATGCGAACTCCGAATAGCAGAGCGCGGCGAAGATGGAGGCCACGCCGGCGAGCGTGAAGGACAGGACGACCGCCGGACCCGAGTTCAACGCGGCGACCGTTCCGGTGAGAACAAAGATGCCGGTTCCGATGATCGCGCCAATGCCGAGCAGCGTGAGGTTCAACGCCCCCAGGGCTCGCTTGAGGCTGTGATCGCTGAGCGCTTCCGCCTGCAAGTCGGTGACGCTTTTGCGGCGAAACAGATTCATGCGAACCCCGTTCGCGAAGGTGACGAATCGACGGCGCGGACCGCCCCAAGGTTCGCCGGGGCCGGCGATCTGTCAATAGAGAGGGAGGCTAGCGTTCTACGATCAGTAGGCCAATCGAACCCGTAAGGTCCATACGCGCGCGGTCGGCACCGTTTCAAAGTCAGCGATGATTGTCGGTGCGCCAATCAGCGATGCGCCATAGCTGCCGGCTTCCGGATCCGCCCCGGAGTACTTGGTCCACGTGGCGAGGTTGCGCCCCCCAAGCACAATGGTGGCGTTCTGCGCGCCCACCGCCGCTGCGACGTGATCCGGGACATCGAACGCGAGCGCTACCTCGCGCAGCTTCAGGTAGTCCGCATCCTCGTAATAGCCGGAGGACGTAATGCCGGCCGCGGCTGCAGTCGCTGTCGCCTGGGCGGCAAGCGGCGTTGCGGGATCGTTGCGTTCCCGGCAGAGCGATGCCTCACAGCGAAAGTCGGCGATTCGATTGTACAATGTCTGCCCCGCGCGATAATCGAACAGCGTCGAGACACGGATTCGCTTCCCCAGCCGCCACGACGTGCTCAGCGCGGCGCCTTGGGTCGGATACGGTGTTCCCATCCATTGAGATGCCTGGCCGTACGTGACTTCATTGAACGCGATGATGCCATCGCCGTTCACGTCGCTGAAGCCCGTCACGGGGCGAGCCCAATACCCTCCGGTCGGGTACCCCACCGCCGCCATTTGCCCAGTCGACGAGAGTCCACTCACGGAGAAAAATGTCGGTGGGCCGGGCCACTCGAGCAGGCGGTTGCGGTTGCCCCAGAGAGACAGACGGAGATCCCAGCCGAAGGCGGAGCGGTCAACGAGGCTCCCCATTACCGAGGCGACAATGCCGCGATTTCCAATCACCGCTCCGGACACGTACAATGGGCTGGGACCGCCACTCGGAATCGACGGAGGCAACGGCTCGATTGCCTGAGAACGCGAATCGTAGACCGACAGTTGGGCGCGTACACGCGCTGCGAGCCCCGTCGCCTCCACGCTGGCCTCGAAGGCACGCGTCTGCTCGGCTTTGAGTGGGGGCGGGGGCGCGGAACCTTGACCGATCGGCGGCACGATCGTAAACATTTCGATGAGTCTGGCCGGGGCCGCAGCCGACGAGCCGTACGCCGCCCGGACGGCGATCTGTCCCAAGACACCGTTCCGCTCAGGTCGCGCGATCCAGTCGAATGCGATACTCGGATGCGTTCCGTCGGTGGCGAATTGGCCGAACGCGTGTCCGTGAACCCAGTCGTGCCGTAGCGTTCCGGTCAGAACAACCTCGCCACGTCACGTTGGGCACGGTCGCACTCAAACGGAGCGTGTGTTCGCCACCCTGTCGTCTGCCCGTGCTGCTCACCAGAGGGGAGATGATCTGCTCCTCGTGCTGCTGGATCTGATCGAAACCGAGCGTGGCCTGCAGCGTCAGCCAGGAGGTCGGGCGGGCCCGTCCCTGCAGGTTCACCATGGTGCGGCCGACGGTCTGCGTGCCGGCCGTCACGCCGACCTGGTTCCAGCTAAACGTCGTACTGTCGCTCGGTCCTAGCAGTGCCGCGGTGATCGGTGCGTACATTGGCAAGTGCAGACCGCTCGCCGTTCGCGCGACGCTCAGACCAAGGTCAACGTTATGCCAGAGATGGAACGCTCCACTCGCCCGGAGCTTCCACTCGCGGACGTCATCCGACCAGGTGACCGAGGGGATGTCGTAGGTGGCGGGCTCGCCGTCGAACGTCGCCGACAGCCGGAACGCGGCCCACGTCGGGCCGCCGGTTGCACCAAAGCCGAGCTGCCGGTAGGGTGTCGCAGAAAACGGATTGCGCTGGACGAGCGGGTTGAAGCGCTGGACAAGATCCTGGACGCACCTTCCCACCGCTTGCGCCTGCAGGTTGCAGCCGCCGGTTCGCAGATCTTGATCCGGGTTATCAAGATCCACCCCGCCGTAATTCGCCGGCCAGCGCGACGGAATGGACTGCATCGCGCCTTGTAAAAAGCCCGCCACACGGACACGACCGGACAGACCTGCCTTTGTGTGAATGAGGATCACGCCGCCGGCGGCGCCTTGACCGTAGATCGCCGTGTTCCCAGGTCCCCGCAGGACCTCGATCGTTTCGACGTCTTCGAGCGGGATGTCGTCGAGCCGCGACGGCCCTGGTCGGACCAACTGCGAGTCATCCTCTCGCGCATCAATGCGCATGCCATCGAGGAGGACAAGCGGCGGCGCATCGGCCAGTAGCGACTGGAGACCCGCGAAGCGGATACGAGCGCCACTCCCATTCAAACCGGATCCGGGGATCACGAGCAGCCCCGGGACCTGGGCGACCAAGACGTCGCTCACGGTACGGGGGACACCGTCACGCACGACGGCGGCGACGTCGATGGTGTAGCGATCGAAAACAGGGGGAGCCGCGGGCGCGGTACTGTCAGCGCGTTGCTGACTGTGCAGCAGCGCCGGCGCAACCAACAGCGCCAGCAGACTACAAACTGTAGTTCGGTGCCTCTCGCGTGATGACGACATCGTGTGGATGCGATTCACGCAACCCCGCAGTCGTTATCCGGATAAACTCTGTTTCCGTGCGCAACGCAGCGATATCACATACCCCGCAATACCCCATTCCGCTCCTCAACCCCCCGACCATCTGGAAGACCACGTCGGCGACCGGGCCGCGATAGGGGACCCGCCCCTCGATGCCTTCGGGGACGAGCTTCTGCAGCGAGACCTCCCCCTCCTGGAAGTAGCGGTCGGCCGAGCCTTCTTCCATGGCCGACAGGCTGCCCATGCCACGGATGACCTTGAACCGCCGCCCCTCGAGCAGGAACGACTCCCCCGGACTCTCTTCGGTCCCCGCCAGCATCGACCCCATCATGACGCTCTCGGCGCCGGCCGCGAGGGCCTTCACCGCGTCACCGGAATACTTGATGCCGCCGTCCGCGATCACCGGGATGTCGCCGGCGCCGCGCACCGCATCCACGATGGCGGTGATCTGCGGGACGCCGATGCCGGTGACGACGCGGGTCGTGCAGATCGACCCCGGTCCCACGCCCACTTTCACGGCATCGACGCCGCGCTCGACGAGGTCGCGTGCGCCCGCTTCGGTTGCCACGTTGCCGGCGACGAGCTGCGCGTCGGGGAAGACGTCGCGCAAACAGGCGACCGTGTCCAGCACGCCCTGGCTGTGGCCATGGGCCGAGTCCACGACGATCACGTCGCAGCCCGCATCGAGCAGGGCCTGGGCGCGCGCGCGCGCGTCCTGCGTACCGCCCACCGCGGCGGCGACTCGCAGCCGGCCATGCTGGTCTTTGTTGGCGTCGGGGTACTGGCGCCGCTTGAAGATGTCCTTGATGGTGATGAGGCCCTTCAACAGGCCCTGCTTGTCGACGACGGGCAGCTTTTCGATGCGGTGCTTGGCGAGAATGCGCTCGGCTTCGTCCAGCGTCGTGCCGACGGGAGCGGTGACGAGTTTCTCCTTCGTCATCACGTCACGAATCGGCCGGTCCAACTCGCGCTCGAACTGCAGGTCGCGATTCGTGATGATGCCGACCAGTTTCCCCGCCCCATCCACGATCGGCACGCCGGAGATCTTGAAACGCATCATCAGCTGTTGCGCTTCGCGCAGCGGCCGGTCGGGGCCGAGGGTGATGGGGTTCATGATCATTCCCGA
>QHUE01000315.1 GCA_003221825.1 Gemmatimonadota bacterium | reverse complement strand
GTGAAGGAGCAGGTGGTCGGTGCACTCGACGCCGATCTGAAGCGCGTCCCGCTCGGCGAGTGCATCGTCATCGGCACGGCGACCGATCCCTACCAACCGGCTGAGCGCAAGTTTCGGGTCACGCGCGCGGTGCTGCAGCGGCTGACGCGCTGCGAAGGGTTGTCGTTCGGCATCATCACTAAGAGTCCGCTCATCGCGCGCGATTGCGACTTGCTGCTCCGGCTGCAGGAGCGCAACGAGCTCCAGATTCACATCTCGCTGATCACCGCGGATGCCCGGCTGGCGCGCAAGCTCGAGGCGCGTTCACCGGTGCCAGCCGCGCGTCTTCGCGCCTTGCGGAAGCTGGTGGATGCCGGCGTCAACGCCGGACTCATCGTCGCGCCGGTGCTTCCCGGCATCACCGACGACATCGCGCATCTGGACGCGCTGTTCGCGGCGGCTCGCGCAGCGGGTGCGCGCTTCGTGCACGCCGGCGCTTTACGCCTGTACGCCGCGGTGCGCGACCGCTTCCTGCCGCTCGTCGGCGAGCATTTTCCTGAGCTGGTGCCGAAGTACCAGCGCGCGTATGCACGGCAGGCAGGGGCACCGCGGGAGTATGCGCGAGCGCTGTCGCGCCGCATCGAGAAGTTGCGGCGCAAATATGGATTCAGGAATCACACCGGAATGCTCGACCGCTATCGACCGGCCAAGATGCCGGTGCAGGGTGAGCTCGAGTTGCGGGGCAGCCTGCCCTAATTGCGCGACACGAGGTGGAACACCCGCGTCTGCCCGCACACTGGCGTCGTCGCCTCGTGGAAATAGCCGCGCACGAACGCGTAATTGAGGCCGGTGGTGTCGGCCTGATCTTCGAGCACGAAACCTTGCGGCGGCTGCGGGTAGCCCGCGGGCAGGAGCCGGACGCAGCCCCCGTTGTCCACCCACTTGGTCACCACGCCGCCCGCATTGCGGCGCGTCGAGATCCGAATCGCAGGCCGCGAGCGCCCCGAGCATCGCGAGATAGTAGAAGGAGCGCATGCTCAGTTCCGCGTCACGACGTGAAAGACTCTGGTCTCCCCACATACCGGTGCCGCGGCGTCGTGAGTGTAGCCGGTAACGAACGCCCCTGAGAGTCCCGCCGTATGGGCCTGGTCCTCGAGGACGAGCGCCGAGTTCGGGTTGTAGAGACCGAGTGGCGACAGCCTAGCACATCCAAGCGAATCCACCTGCAGGTACACGGTGCCGCCGCCGTTGCGCTGTGAGGGATCGGCGCCCGTCGGTCGTACGATGACGTCGCCGAACCGGCGCACCGGAATGCTCTGCGCAGCTGTGGCGAAGAACACCTCTGCCCCAGCGTGCATTTCGTATGTGCGGGAAGATGGCGCCGCCAGGCCGGGCGCCGTGCCCGCGGTGTCGAGCGCGGCCACCAGAAGGAGTGTGGCTTCGCGGAGATTCGCGCAGAGAATCTGATCGTTGTCCACCTCTGGGTTCGTCACACGCGACCAGCAGACCGAGCGCTATCGCGGCGAACATTGCAGGGCGCATAGACCTCCTCCTCGAAGCACACTCCCCGGATACCTACCCTAGGAAGTCGTCCCCGCGTCACCCTCCAGCCACATGCGCGCGACCGCTTTGATTGTCCCCGGCGCATTTCCCTCAGCGCGATTGTTCGCCAGGATGAACGCCTCGACACGCCGGCGGTGCGCCTCACTGACCAGGCGCACGAGATCCACTCGCAACGCCGGCAACGGCTCCTGCACGCGATCGTAGGGCTGGAACTGCTTCACCGCGTCGCTGTAGCGGCGGCCGGGTTTGAGCAGCGCGCGCGCGACCGTGAAGCTGGCTGGGAACGTCCACCCCAGGTCGACCTGTTCGCCGATCGGCGGCATCTCGGTCCACGAGTTGAACACGTGCGCCACGCCGTGGCGCTTCAGCACTTCGCCGTGCACGCCCGTGAGCAGCTCCGGATTGCGTAGCTCCACGGCATAGCGAAAGTCGCGCGGCAATTCCTTCAGAAAATCGTCCAGCTGATCGGCCCAGTGCAGCGGATCCGGTAGATCCTTGCCGCGCATCGCCTGGAACTCGAAGACGAAGCACCCGGCATGGTCCCGAAACACACGGCTGTACGGACCAAGCACGCCGTCCTTGAACAGCCAGCTCTTCTTCGGACGGCGGATCGTAGAAGGCGCTGTCGATGCCGACGGTGCGAAACAGCGGATAGCGCGCGTACTCCTCGAGCCGGCTGGCCGGCTGTGGTCCGCGATAGCGGCGGTGGTAGACGTCGCCGAACCAGCCGTCATACGTCCAGGTTGAGGTTCCGAAGCGGATCGCGGGCGGAATTCCCCGCGCCAACGTGACGACCTCCGGGCTTGGTGCCGGAAGTGCTTCAGGCCCAAAGAGATCCGCTTGAGTCATACCCAAAGTTTACTCTTTCGGAATCGCTTGCGAGTGAGATGTGTTTCGGGATATATTCGGGTCCCCTTGGGGCCTTTGTCAATGTCGCGATCGTCTACGAGCTCGCTCGCCGCCTGTGTCTGGATTCCCCTCTTCCCGCTCCGCTGCGAAGAGGCTCGTCAAGGTGGACTGGCAAACTATCCCACTGCGCTGCTCGCACCCGATACCACGCGCAAGCTGTGGCAGGTCTCTTCGCTCGCCCGTCACGCGGGCGTAAAGCCGGGAATGACCGTCAGCCAGGCGATCGGCCTCTGTCCAACGCTGCGGCTCATCGAGCCCGATCCCGTCCATTACGACGAGCGCTTCGCCCGCTTGCTCGCGGCGCTGAATGAAATCAGCCCGGTTATCGAGTCCGGTGACTTGGGACTGGCATATGTCGGCACTGATGGCTTGGAGGGGATCTTCGGATCACCCGGGAAGATCATCGAAGCGATACGCAGGACGGTCGGACGGTCGGACGGTCGGACGGTCCGATTGGGATTCGGACAAGGAAAGTTTGTGGCTTGGGTCGCTGCGTCGCGATCCAAACCGGACGAGGTTGTCATCGTCCCCATGGGAGCAGAAAAAGCATTTCTCGCTTCACAGCCCATTGCCGTCCTGCCACTCGATTCCGACACTCATCGCCGGCTCCGCCAGCTCGGCATTCGCACGCTCGGCGCACTCACGGCGCTCCCCGAAGCAGCGGTCACGGCACAGTTCGGCGCTTTGGGGAGACATTTGTGGCGACTTGCGGCCGGCCGCATCGCCGAGCCTGTCGCGGGACGCGTCGCGCCCGAGCCGATCGCTGCCGCGCTCACGTTCTTCACACCGGTCGGCGAGCGCGAGCTGCTCGTACACTCGCTCGACCAGCTGATCGCCCGCGCGCTCCAACACCCGCGCCGCATCGGTTGGCGCGTGCACGCGGTTCGCCTGCGTGCGGATCTGGAATCGGGTCAAATGGATTCCGACGTCGGTAGTGGCGCAGCATGCTGCGCCCCTACAAACCGTTCCTGGCTCGTCAACGTGTTATTGAAAGACCCGACCGCGGATGCCGGCCGCATCGCCGCGCCGCTCAAGACACGGCTCGAGCAGTCGCCGCCCACCGGTGCCGTCGAGCGTCTCGTTCTCGAGTTCACCGCATTCGCGCCGGGGACCACCGAGCTCCAGCTGTTCGCGCGCGACGCGCAGGCCGCCGCACGCGCCGGCCAGCAGCGCGCGTTGCAACGCGCCGCGCGTGAGATCCGCATGCGCGTGAAGCGTTCCCCTCTTTATCACATCATCGAGGTACAGCCATGGTCACGTCTTCCCGAACGCCGCTACGCACTGATCGACTACGAGCCGTAAATGAACCGCAACAAGTGGCGGTCGAACTGGATGAGTCCGGTCTAATGATGGTCGGACGGCCGGACGGCCGGACGGTCGGAAAAGTCGAAGCCATTCTCGAATCGTGGCGAATCGACGATGAATGGTGGCGTCAACCGATTTCGCGATCGTATCTGGAGTTGTTGTTGGAAGGAGGAAAGCGCGTGGTTGTATTTCAGGATCTCATGACAGGTCTTTGGTTCATGCAGCAGCCATGATTGATCGGCCGTCCTATGCGGAGCTTCATTGCCACTCCGCCTACTCCTTCCTCGACGGCGCCTCACCGCCCGATGAGCTCCTCGCCGAAGCGCACCGTCTAGGGCTTCCCGCCCTGGCGCTCACCGACACGAACGGCATCTACGGCTCGCTCGCGTTCGCGCACGCCGCGCAGCCGCTCGGCCTGCAGGCGATCACCGGCGCCGAAATCACACTCACCGATGGCCGCCATCTGATTTTGCTCGCCGAGACTGCGCAGGGCTACACGAATCTCTGCCGCTTGCTCACGGAAGCGCACCTCGGGGCCGAGCGGCTCGACCCGCGGCTGCCGCTGACGGCCATCGCGGCGCGCCAGGAGGGGCTGATTATCCTCTCCGGATCGCGCCGCGACGGATTGGTGCCGCGAACGCTCGAGACCGGGGGTCTCAGCGCGGCCCGAAAGCTCGCGGAAGAATGCCGGGCCACGTTCGGCCGCAATCGGTTTTTTATTGAGATTCAGCGAAATCGAGTCCGGGGGGATTTCGCTCTGACCCGCGCACTGATCGAGATAGCGAACCGCGTACAGCTTGCTGTCGTGGCAACTGGGCAAGTGCACTACCACACGCGCGAGCGGCATCGGCTGCACGATGTGATGGTGGCGATCCGCCATCGCACGACGCTCGACGGCTCGCATCGGGTGCGAAATCCGAACAGCGAGTTTTACTTGCGGCCACTGGAAGAAGTCGTCGCGCTGTTCGCTG
>QHUE01000040.1 GCA_003221825.1 Gemmatimonadota bacterium | reverse complement strand
GGCGCGACGTCACGGCGCTCACGATCTACGTCGTCAACTATCATCCCGCCGATCTCGAGACGATCCGCGTCGCTGGCGCCGCGTTTTTGGGGACGAACGCACCAGTCGTCACAGTACTGGGGGTTCAGTCGTTGAGTCATGACGGTGCACTCATCGCGATCGGCGCGACGGCGATGTCGGCACGCTAAGCTGATGGTGCGCAGTTATCATTCTGCGCATGCGCAAAGCGTTCCTCGCGGCCCTCGTCTCCGTCGTCCTCTGGGCCGCCGCCTTCGTCGGCATCCGGGCCGCGGGGCGCTCATTCTCCCCGGGCCCACTCGCGCTGGGCCGGCTGGCCTTGGGCAGCGTGCTGTTAGGCGCGCTGGTCCTGTCCCGTCCGACGGTCCGCCCCACGCGACGCGAGCTCGCGCTCCTCGTGCTCGCCGGTGTGCTGTGGTTCGGCGTCTACCAGGTCGTGCTGAACGAAGCCGAACGGCGCGTCGACGCCGGCACGGCGGCGATGCTCGTGCTGATCGCTCCGATTTTCATAGTCGCGCTGGCCGCGGTGTTCTTGCAGGAGCGCACCACGCCGAATCTGCTGCTGGGCGGCGCGCTCGCGTTCGGCGGCGTCGTCGTGATCGGGCTCGCGACGTCGTCCGGCAGCGCTTCGCTCGTGGGGGTCATGCTCTGTCTGCTGGCGGCGCTGTCGTCTGCCGTCGGGATGGTTGCCGAGAAGCCGGTTTTGCATCGGATCACTGCACTGCAAGCGACCTGGACCTGCTGCGCGGTGGGAGCGCTCTTTTGCCTGCCCTACGCACCACAGCTGGTGCGCGAGTGGCGGGCCGCACCCACGGGCGCCATCGGCTGGCTCGTCTTTCTGGGCGTCTTTCCGACGTCGATTGCCTTCACGACCTGGGCCTACGCCCTCGCGCGGGGTTCGGCGGGGCGGCTCGCGGCGACTGCTTACCTCGTGCCGCCACTCACCATCGTGATGAGCGCGCTCATACTCAGCGAGGCGCCGAGCGTAATCGCTGTGCTGGGTGGCGTGCTGTGCCTCGTCGGCGTTGCCATCGCGCGCAGGATGCCGACCGCTAGCGATCCCGGTCTCGCTCCTCCCGCTCTTCGTCGGTAAGATCGACCGCCATCGGGAAGAACAAGGAGTGCTTCACATCCGGATACGGCACTCCCCACCCGCGGGCGTCGTGCCACAGAATTCGATTGAGTAGCTCCGATGGTGCGGCGTCGGGGTCCCGGAAGTTCATTCGGGCCGACGCCAGTGCGGCACGGCGACGCTCGGCGGCCCCCGGGCCCGTGATCGCGCCTACCTGCTGGTTCACCTCGTACAGCGATTGCCGTGGCTCGATCGCGGTGTAGGGCGCGAGGTTGGGCGCTTCGTCCGGGCCGATGAAGCTCGCGCGCATGTCGGTCGCGACAAGGTCGAACAGGCTGAGCGCCGGCAGGCCGAGCATCAGCTCGATCGTCTTCACCATGCTCGGCTGCCCGTAGAACGTGGGATCGATCACGCCGCGCCGAGCGTAGGGGCTCGCGACCAACGCCACAGTGCGATGGCCATCGACATGATCGACGCCGTTTTGCGCGTCATCCTCCACCGCAACGATCGCCATCGATTTCCAGAACGAGCTGCGTGACAGCCCCGCGACGATCTGGCCCAGGGCCAGATCGTTGTCCGCGACGCACGCCTTGGGCGTACACCACCCGGGATTGGTGCCATCGGTGTGATCGCTGGGGAGAATGATCAGCACGAGATTCGGCATGGCACGCTTCGCTTCCCACTCGCGCAAATGCTCGAGCACGATGTCGGCCTTCACGACGTCGGGCACGGTCATCGTCCAGCCCGGATACTCGCGCACCAGCGCGCGGTCGAGCGACGGAATGTCCGATCGCGTGGTGTACAGCTTCGCGACGCGGGCACGGAAGAAGGACCGGTTGTGCGGCTGTGAGTCGCGATACTGCTGCAGCAGATTCATGCGGATCGTATCGCTGTACCATTGCGGCGACGGCGCGTATTCACCAAAGACCCGGACCGTCTTGCCCTTTGCCTGCGCCGCTTCCCACAGGAACCCGCCCGACGAGTACGCGAGCGGATCCACGCCCTCGGACGGGTAGCTGCGCCCGGTATAGAGCGGCCACATCGGATAGTCGGTCTCACGCCCCTGCGTGAGCCAGTTGTGGCCGTCGGCCGAATTGCCGCCCGACGCAAAGAAATGATCGAGCAGCACGAACTGCTCGGCGAGCGCGTGCGCGTTGGGCGTGACGTCGCGCCCGTACTGCACCAGCGAGCTGTCGCTCGCGCCCTTGCCGATGTCGCCGAACACCTGATCGTAGGTGCGGTTCTCGCGGACGATATAGACGACGTGGTCGATCAGCGATGGCTCGCCGGGGCGCTCGGGCACGGCGCGGGCGGCGACATCGCGACGGGGTGCGACCGCCGGCCCGGCACTATCGGTGCGCAGCGTCAGGCGATTGTTCTGCGCGACCGCCGTCGTATAGGCGGCGATCTCTGCACCAGACGGCTCCGGAATGACGTTGACCGAACCACGGTAGGAATGCACGTAGCGACCGGTCAAGCCCAATGGTCGTCCAACGCCCGATCCGACGCCGAACAATGAGCCGACCGCGATCGCGCGTCCGTCGGCGCTGACGTCGAGGCTCGTCGGATACCACCCAGTCGGCACGAGCCCGCGCAGCTGGTCGCCGGGCAGGCCGTAGGCGGCGACCGCGTTCACACCAGCCAGTGTCACGAACAGCGTCCGGGCATCCGGTGAAAGGGCAACCGCCGTCGGCGCGAGGCCGATCCTGCGCTCGCGGAACGGTGCGATGGCGATCGAGCGGAGCAGGCTATCCCCGCGCGTGTCGATCACGCTGACCGTGTCCGAGTTGCTATTGGCGACGTACAGCCGCGCGCCACTCTCGTCCCACGCCAGTCCCGTCGGATGGCGACCGACAGGAATCGCCTTCCCGGCGGCGCCAGCCACCAGATCCACCCGCGTCACATTGCCTCGCTGCGCGATGCCGCGTGCGTCCACGCGCACCAGCTCGGCGAATGGATCGCAGCACTGCTTCGCGGCGCGTTCTTTTGCCCTGGGCTTGCGACCGCCCATCACCGAGACGTACGCGACCGTGCCATCCCAACTGACCACCGCCGCAACGGGCAGCACGCCTAGCGGAATGGTCTTGAGCAGCACGCCGCTGTCCGCATCGAACACCGCGAGCGCATCGTTGGCCGGCAGCGGCAACACGGCAACGCGGTGACCGGTAGCATTCGCGCGCCGCGCAACGGCAGGCGATCCGGCGATGTAGTCACCGAGGGCGGATGCGGACCACCGCACCACCGCGCTGTCGCCGCCGCCCGGACGCGGCGCGACCGAATCGCCGTCATAGGCGAAGAGCTGGGTCACGGACTTGGTATGCGCGAGCTCCGCCGACCCGGGGATGCGGCTGCGCGCGAGGTCCGCGGGCAGCAGGCCCACCGTGCTGAAGAGTGCGCGGCCGTTCACGGGATCGATCGCGATTCCCTGCACCCCCGAGCGGCCGTCGAATGCGGCGCTGCCCCGCAGCGCGTTGTCCTGCCAGGCCAGGCGGTAGGCGGCACCATGCACCGTGACCCAGATCTCGCCGGGCTTGGCACCAAACCGCACGCCAAAGACGCGGTCGGTGAACACGCTCTGGACGCCGGCGGGAGTCACGCGCTGTTCGGTGGCGATGGTGCCGGGATCGAGAATCTCTCGCCGCGGCTGAGGCGGGCTCTGAGCAGGGTTCTGCAACAGGATAACAAACGTCAGCGCGAGTTGTGACACGTTCCTAACTCTCCAGTCATAGGTGTGCGCGCGATTCCGCAGCCATTATTATCGGTCATGCTGCTCACACTCTGCTTGATCCTCCACTGCAGCTCCCCCGACTCCCTGGGAATCTACTCCGGCCGCGCGCGCCAGCTCGAGGTGCGGATCCCGCGCGTGGAGGCCGACATCGTCGTCGACGGCGATCTCGGGGATTCGGCATGGGCGCACGCCGCGCTCCTGACCGGCTTCTCGCAGTACGCCCCGAACGACGGTGTTTCAGCCGTGGACTCGACGCAGGTCCTGGTATGGTACTCGAGCAACGCCATCTACTTCGGGATTCGCGCGTACGAGCTGCACGGCCGTCCCAGCGCGACGCTCGCCGACCGCGATCAGATCTTTGGCGACGACAACGTGCAGATCCTGCTCGGCACATTCCACGACGGCAAGAAGGCGCTGATGTTCGCGGTGAATCCGCTCGGCGTCCAAGGCGACGGCGCGCTGGTCGAGGGCGCCAACATCAGCGCCAGCGGCTTCATCGGCGGTGCGGTGATCGGCCGCGAGCAGCCCGATCTGAGTCCGGACTACGTCTTCCAGTCGCGCGGTCGCGTCACGGACTGGGGGTACGAAGTCGAGGTGCGGATCCCCTTCAAGAGTCTCCGCTACCAGCCGAAGCAGCCGCAGGACTGGAACCTGAACATTGTGCGGCAGATCAAGCATTCCGGCTTCGAAGACAGCTGGTTCCCGGCGCAGCGGGCCAGCGCGACATTCATCGGGCAGTCAGGAAGCCTGGTCGGGCTGGCGGGGATGCATCGTGGGCTGGTCGTCGATCTCAATCCGGAAGCCACCGCGAAAGCGACGGGGGCGCCCGGGGCGCCCGGCGTGAGCGGGTACGCTTACGACATGGGGAATCCGCAGGTCGGCGGCAACGTGCGCTGGGGTGTGACCGACAACCTCACGCTCAACGGCACGATCAAACCCGATTTCTCCCAGGTGGAGTCGGACGCGGGACAGCTCGCGTTCGATCCGCGCCAGGCGCTCTTTTTCCCCGAGAAGCGGCCGTTCTTTCTCGAAGGCAGCGAGCTGTTCCAGGTCCCGCAGAACCTGATCTACACCCGCCGGATCGTGCAGCCGGTCGCGGCGGTGAAGCTCACGGGCAACACGCACGGCACCGACATCGGCTTCCTGTCGGCGGTCGATCAGCAATTCGCCTCGGCGAGCGGCACCGACAATCCGATCTTCAACATCGTGCGCGCGCAACGCGGACTGGGCCATGGGTCCCGCATTGGGCTGGCTTATACCGACCGCATCGAAGGCTCGGACTACAATCGCGTCGCCGACATCGATGGCCGGCTCGTGTTCAAAGAGATCTACGGGCTGAGCTTCCAGCTCGCGGGCAGTCGCACGCGAACCGGCGGCGTGACGACGACGGCGCCGCTCTGGCTCACGCAGTTTACGATTCAGCATCGGGTATGGGGCCTGCGCAGCGTCTTCGCCGGCATCTCGGATGATTTCCGCACGTCCAGCGGCTTCCTCGGCCGCACGGGCATCGTCCACTCCTACGTCGATCCGAGCTACACGACGTACGGAAAAGCCGGCGCATTCCTGCAGCGTTTGACCGGCGACATCGTGGTGGATGGCATCTGGCAGTATCAGAACTTCATTCACGGTCGCCGCATTCAGGACCAGAAGCTGCATTTCAACGTCAACACATCGCTCCGCGGCGGCTGGAACGTCGGCGCCGGGTACTTCGTGGAATCGTTCGGCTACGATTCCGCGCTGTACGCCGGTTATCGACTCGAGGTCCCGAAGGCCGGCGGCGGCCTGGACACGATTCCGTTCGTCGGCCAGCCGACGATCGGCAACGGCGAGTACATCATCCAGATCGGCACGCCGCAGTGGAAGCACTTCAGCGGCGGCGGGTTCTTCCTGCAGGGACACGACGAGAACTTCTTCGAGTGGGCGTCGGCCGACCTCCTGCTGCTGAGTGTGGAAGTGTCGTACCGCCCGACCGACCGGTTCCGCAACACGCTCAGCTACTTCTGGCAGCAGGTGAATCGCCGCACCGACGGCAGTCTCGTGAACGTCGGCCGCGTCGCGCGCGCCAAACTCGAGTATCAGATTTCGCGGCCGCTCTTCATCCGGCTCGTGGGCCAGTACATCCAGGATCAGACCGATTCGCTGCGCGATGATTCGCGCACCGGCGCTCCAATTCTCATTGCGGGACCGAGTGGCGTGACGCGGACGACGGCGAGCGCCACCAATCTGTTCCATGTCGACGCCTTGATCAGCTATCAGCCGACGCCCGGCACCGTCATGTTCGCCGGGTACGGCAGCAACATGCTGGACGACGACGCGTTCCGCTTCCGCGGGCTCACGCGCGCGGATGATGCCTTCTTCCTCAAGCTGAGCTACCTGTTTAGGCTCTAGCATTCTCGCCGTAGTGCGATAATTCATCACATGCCTGAATCGTGAGTGTCCATTCACATTTGGAGACGTGATGATGCGCAAACTCCAATTGTTCCCCTGGGTCATCGGTTTGTTGTGCTCGCCGCTCGCGGCCCAGCAGCGCCACACGATCACCCACGAAGACGTCTTCCTCATGAAGCGCGTCGGGTCGCCGGCGATCAGTCCCGACGGCCGCTGGATCGTGTTCAGCGTCACCGAGCCGTCGTACACGGAGGGCGAGCAGGTCAGCGACCTCTGGCTCGTTCCCATCGACGGCAGCGCCGAGCCGCGCCGTCTTACCAATACCAAGGGCGGCGAGAGTGGCGTCGATTGGAGCCCTGACAGCCGGCGCATCGCCTTCAGCGCGCGCCGCGAGGGGGACGACGCGGCCCAGATCTACGTGCTGGACCTGAGCAGCGGCGGCGAGGCGCAGCGCCTGACGAACATCTCGACCGGCGCTTCCAGTCCGCTGTGGCGTCCCGACGGACGCGCGATCCTGTTTTCGAGCATGATCTATCCGGGTGCGGCGACCGATTCGGCGAACCGGGCCGCGGCCGCCGAGCGCCGCGCGCGGAAATACAACGCCCGCGTGTTCGACGCCTCGCCGATTCGGCTGTGGGACCACTGGCTGGATGACCGGCGGCCCCATCTGTTCGTACAGTCACTCGATCCCGGCGCGCCGGCTCGCGACCTGCTCGCGGGGACGCAGCTCATTCAGGGCGCGGGATTCGGGGGACAACTCGGCACGGGCGGCGAAGACCTTGCGGCGGCGTGGACGCCCGACGGCAGCGGCGTCGTGTTCGCCGCGACGACCAATCGCGGCGACTGGACGCACGGGGATGTCGTGCAGGCGCTCTGGCTCGTCGGCGCGTCGGGCGGAGAGCCGCAGCGCCTGACGCAGGGCAAGGACGACTACGACGCACCGGAGTTCAGTCCTGATGGAAAGACCTTGTACGGCGTGATGACGCCCACGAACGAACACACCTTCAACAACCGTCGGGTGGTGGCGTGGTCCTGGCCGCGGACGGCCGCCGCGGCCCCTCGAGTCGTGACCGGCGGCACCGATCACTCGGTCGGCGCCTACACGATCGCGCCCGACAACCGCGCGGTATTCTTCCTCGCCGAGGATGCGGGCCATCAGCGGCTGTTCCGCGCGCCGTCGGCAGGCGGAAAGGAACAGGAAGTCGGCACAATGACGAGCGGAACGTTCGGCAGTTTGCAGATCGCCCAGGCGACGACGGGTGCGGCGCTCAAGATCGCGGCTGTCTGGGAAAGCGCGACGAATCCACCGGAGATCGTCAGAATCGATCCAGCCACGGGCCGTTCGACGCCACTCACCAAGTTCAACACCGAGCGCGCCGCCAAAATCGACTGGCAGCCGCTGCGCGAGTTCTGGTTCACCTCGAGCCGCGGCAAGCGCATCCACAGCTTCTATGCGCTCCCGCCCGGGTTCGACTCGACCCGCAGCTATCCCCTGTTTGTGCTGATCCACGGCGGCGCCGCGAACATGTGGACCGACAACTTTGGCCTGCGCTGGAACCCGCACCTGCTGGGCGCGCCCGGCTACGTGGTCCTGATGACCGACTACACCGGCTCGACGGGGTACGGCGAGAAATTCTCGCAGGACATCCAGTTCGATCCGCTCGAAGGCCCGGCCAATGAATTGAACGAGGCCGCGGACTCGGCGATCAAGCGTTTCCGGTTCATCGACGCGTCCAGACAGATCGCGGGGGGCGCGAGCTACGGCGGGCATCTCACGAACTGGCTCGCGGTGACGACGACGCGGTATCGGGCACTCGTCAGTCATGCCGGTGAGTGGGATCTCGAGACGCAGTGGGCGACCAGCGACTTCAACTACGACCGCGAGCGCAACGTGGGCGGCCCGCCGTGGGAAGATCATCCGCTCTGGCGCACCCAGAGTCCGATGCGGCGGGCAGCGAAACTGCACACGCCGGTCCTCGTGTCCGTGGGGGAGCGCGATTTCCGCGTGCCGATGAACAACGCACTCGAGTTCTGGACGGCGCTGCAGCGCCAGCAGATTCCCTCGCGGCTGATCATCTGGCCGGAGGAGAACCACTGGATTCTCAAGGGCGAGGACAGCCGCTTCTTCTATAAGGAAGTGGCGGCGTGGTTCGCACGTTGGCTGGGGGCCCCGGCGGCGACGGGACAGTAGCAGGAGGATCGGACCCAGGTAGTAGGGGCGCAGCATGCTGCGCCCCTACCCCACATT
>QHUE01000337.1 GCA_003221825.1 Gemmatimonadota bacterium | reverse complement strand
CGAGTACGATCCCACGGATCTGCCGGCGCTGCTCATGCCTATCCGGGCCCGCCAGGCGGACGCCGTCTATGGATCCCGGTTCCAGGGTGGGCCACGCCGGGTGCTGTACTTCTGGCACTATGTTGGCAACCGCGTGCTGACGCTGCTGTCCAACATGTTCACCAACCTGAACCTCACCGACCTCGAGACCTGCTACAAGCTGGTGCGTACCGACCTCCTCAAGCGGTTGCCGCTCTCGTCGAATCGCTTCGGTTTCGAGGTGGAAGTCACCGCCCGCCTGGCGCAGGCGCGCGCCCGCATCTGGGAGATCCCCATCTCCTACAGCGGCCGCACGTATGCCGAGGGAAAGAAGATCACCTGGCGCGACGGCTGTGCGGCGTTGTTTCACATTCTGCGGTACAACCTGTTCGTCCCCGGCAACGCCCAAGCTTGGCGCTTACCAGCGAAGTAAAGGCCGGTCTCGCTACCGCGGCCGCCACACTGGCCGTCGGCATTCTCACGCTGAATCAGGCGCTCGTCGGAGTCTTCTACGACGACGGACTGTATGCCGGACTCGCCACCGCGTTGGCGACCGGACACGGCTACGTGCATCCCAACCTCCCCGGCATGCCCGGCGCCGTGCACTATCCGCCCCTCTATCCGGCGCTCCTCACCCCCTTCTTTGGCGTGCTCTCCGTCCACGGCGCCGCGATCGCCGGAAAGGTTCTCAATGCGCTCCTGAATGCCGGTGCCGCCGGGCTGATCGCCTGGCACGCGACGAAGACTCAAGTTTTAGGCCCCCCCCCGCCGTGCCGCGCTGGGTCCCGAGTGCTTTGGTGTTTGCGGCCGCGATCGCGATACCGGTGCTGGCAACGCAGGGTGTGCTGTTTGCCGAACCGCTCTTAAGCGTGCTGCTCGTCATCGCGATCGTTGCAGCCGATTCCCTCCCTGCGTCCCCCCTTTCCACATCGTGGAGAGGGGGTCAGGGCGTGAGGTCCCCGTGGCTGGCCGGCGCGGCGTGCGCACTGGCCCTTCTGACCCGTTCCATTGCCATAGCGCTCATCGCCGGGATCGCCTGTTTTCTGCTGTTACGGCGCACGTCGCGCCGGGTGATCGCGGCGGTGGTGCTGCCGGGGTTGGCCGCCGCGGTGATGTGGGGACTGTGGGTCGTGACCCACGCTCGGCAGATCGACCCGGAGCTCGCGCTGGGCTACGGGACCTACTTCGCGCACGTCAGCCAGGCCGGGCTTTCCGCGGTGGTCGTGAACGTCCCGGACATGTCGCGGCCGCTGGAGGCGCTGGCATTCGGCTGGATCCCGCTGCGGTGGCTCTATGCCATCCTGGCGACGGTGTCCCTCGCCGTCGGGCTCTATGGCCTGTGGTTGGTTTCACGCCGGTCGGCGATTGGACTGTCGCTCCTCTTCTATTTCGTCATTCTCGCGATCTGGCCGCATCCGCCGGACCGGTTTCTCTGGGCGGTGCTGCCCTGGTTGGTATTGATGTGGGCGGCGGCGCTGTTCGAGCTGTGGCGGCGCTGGCCGCGCGTGCGCATCCCCGTCGCCGTCCTGGCCGCGTTCGTCGCGGGCGGCTATCTGCAATACGAGTATCGCGGCTCCCGCGGCCACTGGTGGGATGCGCAGGCACGCGCCATCTCGGCCAACTTCACTGAGCTGCTGCCCGTCATCCAGAATCTGCCCGACTCCGCCGTGGTCGCGACGGACGACGAGGCGCTTGTCTGGCTCTACAGCCGGCGCCGGGCGGTCCCGCTGTACCTCGAGAGCTTTCGCGGTCGCGAGCTCATCCGGCCGACGCCCATCGAGCACCGTGCCTATCTCGACCGGATGGGCGTGACGCACATCCTGCTCGCCAGCGCGACGTCGCCGTCGGCCCTCGAGCTCCGGGGTCTGATCGGCGCCTATCCCTCGTCGTTCACCGCGATCTACCGGTGGCCGGATGGACGCTGGCTCTTTGCCATGAACCGTGGACAGTAAAGACCGCCGCCTCTACCTCGTTGTGGCGGCATGCGCGCTCGTTCCATATGTCCCGGCGCTGTGGAACGGCTTCGCGATGGACGATCTCTACATCATTGTCTGGAATCCGCTGGTGCATTCCCTGCACGGCGCGTGGCGCGCCTTCGGTGGCCCCTACTGGCCGCCCGATTTGGGCGGTCAGATGTACCGGCCGCTCCCGCTCGCCACGTTCGCGCTGGACTGGAGCCTGGCCCGCGGTCACCCCGCGTTGTTCCATGCGATGAACCTGCTGTGGCATGCGGGTGGCGCACTCCTGGTCACGGCACTCGCGCGTCGCTGGGCGGACTGGACGACCGCGCTCGTCGCGGGCGTGATCTTTGCCGTGCACCCGGTGCACGTCGAGGCAGTCGCGAATGTCATCGGCCTCGGCGAGCTGATGGCGGCCGTCGGCGTCTGGCTGGCCGTCTACGCGGCGGTCGTACGCCAGAACGTGCTGTGGAGCGGCGCGGCGCTGCTGCTCGGACTCCTCAGCAAGGAGAATGCGGTCGTCGCGCCCGCCCTGATCGTGTGGGCGTGGATCGTCGGGGCGCCGCTTGCCCTCCGGCCTGACCGCCGCCGCCTGTTCATGTTCGTTGCCAGCTGGGTGGTGATCGCGGG
>QHUE01000336.1 GCA_003221825.1 Gemmatimonadota bacterium | reverse complement strand
GGCGTACACCGCGTTCTTGATCGCGACCGCGCCCAGTCCCTGCAGGCGCCGCCAGATTTTGACGCGGAAGTAGTCGGGTTTCGGCGGGAGCTGATGGATGAGCAACAACCAGCGTCCGTCTTTCATAGCCAGAAGCTCCGGACCGAGGAGTTCGTCGGCGGCACCAGGGCCCGCCACAGCCATGTCACGAGTGTATCCATATGATGATTCAATTGTATCATCGCCATTTGCTACCTGGCAAGGCCTCGGGACGTCCCGAATTCAGCAAGCAGGGGATTAAGCCTGTAGAACTACCGTTTTGGCCTGAGTTTAGCGATATTGCCCGACCCCCAAAACGGCCAAAAAGGAGCCTACATGGCGGCAGCCCTCCCCCTGAAGCGCCCCGTCAAAGTCGGAGAATTGGTACGGCGCCGGTTGCGCGAGCTGAAGCGCACCCCGCGCGAGCTGGCGGATGCGGTTCAGGTGTCTGAGATCTACATCTCTGACCTCGTCGCCGGACGGCGGCGTCCCCCGGCCCCGGGCCGGATGGACGTGTACGCCCCGATGACCAAGTTTCTCAAGCTGCACCGGAATGACTTGCCCACCTGCGCGAAGGCAGAGCGAGAGGGCGAGACCAAGAGCCGCCGCCGGCCTAATCCGGAGATCCGGGAGCAGTTCCTGGCGCTCTGTTTGGACCCCGCCCGGGCTCGTGTCCTCGCGCGCCGTCTCGGCCGCAAGGATGGCGTGACCTTGGAACGGGTCATCGTGGGCCGGTTACTCGAAGTCGCCCAGGGATTTGTACGCCGCCAGCTCGATGACGATGTGGGGATCCGCATCGCCGCAAGCCGCGAAGGCTGCACCTATCTCGAGTGGCGGATGAAGCTGATGGAGTTCCTCGATGCGACGCCGGAAGGGCTGACGCCGGATGACGGCGCGGAGTTCGTGCGGCCGCGCATCGCTGGCTGGGACATCGATTTCGATACCCACGCCATGCGGATCGTGCTGCGGTCGCAGGATCCGGCGCCGCGACAGGTGCGGGCGTTGAGCATCTAGGAACTGACGAGCGTGAATCCAGGTAGGGGCGCAGCATGCTGCGCCCCTATTTTTTTTTACCGTCTCTTACCGTCCCTTACCGTCGGTTTTAAGTTTTCAGCCGCTCACGCACGCCGTCGGTCTTCCATCCGGAGACTCCATGGTTTCCCTGCTTGTCGCCCTGTCGTTGGCCGTACAGCAGCCGCCCCCACCTCCGCCACAGGACACCACCAAGCGCGACTCGCTCCCGCTGAAGATGGCGCGGACGGTGAGCTTCGAGACGTCGGAAGGCACGTGGATATCCCTCGACGTCTCGCCCGATGGCAAGACGATCGTGTTCGAGCTGCTCGGCGATCTTTACACGCTGCCGATCGCCGGCGGCGCGGCAACGCGGATCAGCTCCGGTCCCGCCTTTGATTCACAGCCGCGCTGGTCGCCTGACGGCAAGCGGATCGTCTTCCTCTCCGACAAGAGCGGCGCGGAAAACGTCTGGCTCTGCGATCCGGACGGCTCGCACAGCAAGGCGCTCACCAAGGGCACCAACAACCTGTACGCGTCTCCGGACTGGACACCCGACGGCAACTACATCGTCGTGTCGCGGACCAGCGGTGTGCTGGGGAGCGTCTATGAGCTCTGGCTGATTCACAAGGACGGTGGAACGGGCGCCGCGATGTTGCGCGTGCAGGCAGGTCCCAATCAGCCGCCCCCGATGAACACGCTGGGCGCCGCCTTCGGGAAGGATCCCCGCTACATGTGGGTGTCGCGCCACCGGGGCGGCTTCGGCTACAACCTCCAGTATCCGCTGTGGCAGCTCGCCATCTACGACCGGCAAACCGGCCGGCTCTTTACGCAGACGGACATGTACGGCAGCGCCATGCGTCCGGTCCTGTCAGCGGACGGCAAATGGTTGGTGTACGCGACGCGGTTCGATACCGAAACGGGGCTGCGGCTGCGCAACCTTGCAAGCGGTGACGAGAAGTGGCTGGTCTATCCCGTCACGCGCGACGACCAGGAATCCCGGTTCACGCGCGACCTGTATCCCGGCTACTCGTTCACGCCAGATAATCAGGCCATCATCGTCTCCTATGGCGGCAAGATTCACCGCGTCGCGGTCCCGTCGGGACAGGTGACCGACATTCCGTTCACCGCCAAGGTCGATCAGCAGCTGGGGCCGATGGTGCACCTGCCGATTCGCGTTGACACGGCGCAGGTGCTCGTGCGCCAGATCCGCAACGCGTCGCCGTCGCCCGATGGCAAGCGCATCGCCTTCAGTGCGCTGGACCGGCTCTACGTCATGGATCTGCCGAACGGCACGCCGCGCCGGCTGACGAACGACACGGTGAAAGAGCAGGTGCCGGCGTGGTCGCCGGACGGCCTGTGGCTCGCCTACGTCACCTGGACCGACGTGGGCGGCACGCTGAACAAGAT
>QHUE01000335.1 GCA_003221825.1 Gemmatimonadota bacterium | reverse complement strand
GTACCAGGTATCCCGTGACCCCGTCCTGCACCGACTCGCGCAACCCGGGGCTGTCCGATGCGAGCGCCGGCGTTCCGCTGGCCGCGGCCTCGACGTTCGTGATACCCCACCCCTCCTTGGGACTCGGGAATACGACCGCCCAGGCGCGCCGCAATAATCGCCGCTTCTCATCCTCGGAGACGTAGCCCAGGAATCGGACCGCATCGCTCACCCGATGCTCGACCGCCAATCGTTCCAAGCGGGCCCGATCGTCACCCTGTCCGCAAATATCGAGCGTCATGTCGGGGCGTGCGGTACGCGCGGCGGCAACCGCACGGATCGCAAATTCCACTCCTTTATAACGCTTCAATCGGCCCAGGTACAAGAACGTCGGGCGAGTCGCGCGCGGCGTCGCCGGATCGGGTCGATACGCCCGGGAATCCACGCCCGGATGAATCACGACGACTCGCTCCGCAGCGACGCCTCGTCGCACGAGATCGTCCCGCGTGCTCTCGGAAATGGCGTGAAATCCGGCCTTTCTGTATACCCACGGAATCGGCACCTCGGCCGCCCACACGATCGCCGCCAGCGGCGGACTCGCCTCGGCGAAGGCGGTGGTGCCGAAGAGATGGGGCACGATCGCCACGAACGGCAACGCCGTCAGCGTCGGCAGGAAGAGGGGAATCTTATTGATGTCCTCGACGACGACGTCGAACCGCGTCTGTCCCAGCGCATGCCGCACCGCGCCCCGTCCGTGCACCGCAAAGCTGTGTCTCCCGCCGACACGCGTGACCTCCAAGCCATCCACGACGGCGCGCGTCGTGCATCCGGGCCAGCCGCTCGCCAACAGGTGGATTTCGTGCCCCCACAGGGCGATGCGGCCGAACAATTCGTGCAGATGGATTTCGGCCCCGCCGGCGTGAGGATTCTCCCGATCGTTCCAATTGACGACCAGGATTCTCACAGCGCGCCGGTCTCGCGGGCGACGGCATCGAGGATGCCGTTGATGAACGCCGGCGCGCGCGACCCCGCGAACCAATGCGCCAGCTTCACCGCCTCGTCGATCACCACGCGCGTCGGGGTCGACGCCTCATCCAGCTCGGCGAGCGCGAGGCGCAGGATGTTGCGCTCCACGACGCCGACCCGCTCGAGCCGCCAGTGCTCGGCCGCATCCGCGATGCGGGCGTCGAGCTCGGGCAGGCCGGCTACGGCTTTGGCGGCGAGATCGGCGCCGCGGTCGTAGCCGCCGGGCGCACGGCCATAGATGGCCGCCACGCGGGCGACCACTGCTTCAATCGTCGGTGCGCCGGAGAGCTCCCATGCGTACAGCAGCTGGAGCGCGCGCGCACGGGCCTTAGTCTCGGGACGCTGCACGGAGCCTCTCGAGCGCGTCGGCGGTCTCGAGGGCCGCCTGCACCGCCTCGGCACCTTTGCTGACCCGCGCCAACGCCTGAGTCTCGGTCTCCGTTGTCAGCACGCCAAACCCGACCGCGATGCGATGCGCCAGCGCGACGTTGCCGAGGCCCCGCGCCGCCTCGCCGGCCACGTACTCGAAATGCGGCGTCTCGCCGCGGATCACGCAGCCCAACGCCACGATGGCATCGAAGCGCTCGCTCGCCGCTGCCGCTTCGGCAACGACCGGCAGCTCGAACGCCCCGGGCACCCAGGTGACCTCGACCTGACTGTCGGCGATGCCGCCGCGGCGCAGCGCCGCCCGCGCGCCTTCGAGCAGCTGCGTCGTGATGTGTTCGTGGAACCGGCTGACAATGATCGCCACGCGCCGCTGGCGGTTGGAGGTGCGCGCAGCGGAAGGTGCTTTGTGTGACACGATCAGTGCGTGAGGAGGTGGCCGAGCTTGTCCCGCTTGACGTCGAGGTACGCCCGGTTCTCGTCCGAGGGCGCCGGCACGATCGGCAGCCGCTCGACGATCTCGAGCCCATAGCCTTCGAGGCCGATCAGTTTCATCGGATTGTTCGTCAGCACGCGGATCGAGGAGAGGCCGAGGTCGAGCAGGATCTGCGCCCCGATGCCGTAGTTCCGCAGGTCCGGCTTGAAGCCGAGCTTCTCGTTCGCCTCCACGGTGTCGTGGCCCTGATCCTGGAGCTCGTACGCTTTGAGCTTGTTGAGAAGCCCGATGCCCCGGCCTTCCTGATCGAGGTACACGACGACGCCCGCGCCACCGTCCGCGATCATCCGCATCGCACTGTGCAGCTGCCAGCCGCAGTCGCAGCGTCCCGAGCCGAAAACGTCGCCCGTGAGGCACTTGGAGTGCATGCGGACCAGCACCCGCGGCTTGCCCGCGACGTCGCCGTACACGAGCGCGATATGCTCGGCCTCATCCA